>NZ_MUFK01000011.1:0-74714 GCF_001996085.1 Salinivibrio sp. PR5 | reverse complement strand
GTCAGGGCAGGTTCCCAGCCGTTACTCACCCGTCCGCCGCTCGACGTCCAGTAAATCCACCGAAGCTTCAATACTGCCGTTTCCGCTCGACTTGCATGTGTTAGGCCTGCCGCCAGCGTTCAATCTGAGCCATGATCAAACTCTTCAATTAAAGTTTTTTCGAAACCGAAGTTTCAGCTCAATGAATACTGATTACTGCTTCTCTCCAAAGAGAAAAACGAATTGACTGTGCTCCTGTTGGCATCCACTTTTAAAAAAGTGAAATCAAGACAGCTCAAGGCTGTACCAACATGAATTGGTCACTCAGTTCATCGAATAAATCTTTTTGTCTATTCTCAACGAGTGCCCACACAGATTGCATAGGTCAAATTGTTAAAGAGCGTCGCTCAATCTTGAGCGGGAGTGGCATTTTACGCCACCGAGGCAGTGAGTCAAGCTTTTTGTTTACTTGGCTTTGCTGCCGTTTGTTAGCGCGGTTTGCCGTGCCAACGAGGAGCGAATTATAGGGTGATAAATTTAAGTCGCAAGTCTTTTTTTCAACGAAATTAACCGTTAGAACAAATTATCACCAAAAAGGTGCAAAAGTGTGATTCTGATAGGCTCGTGTGAATTAGCTCAATGCACTTGGGACATCTGCGATGGAATCCACCACGCAGGTTGCTAACGATTCGCCTTCCTCGGTCACAGGCTTTCCTGATCTCACGAGAATACGGGTAGTCACACCGGCAGCTTGTGCAGCCCTCATGTCATCGGCTTTATCACCGACCATCACCGAGCGTGACATATCAATATCGAGATCTTGCTGAGCGTCAATCAACATACCCGGCTTGGGTTTGCGACAATCGCAATCAATCCGATACTCACCGACCCCTTCACTGGCATGATGTGGGCAGTAATAAATACCGTCAAAGTCCACGCCCTTGTCGGCAAAGTTCCAATCCATCCATTCCGTCAGCTGCAAAAAGTCTTGCTCAGAGTAATAACCACGGGCGATACCGGCTTGGTTGGTCACCAGCACTAATAGATACCCTCTTTCTTTTAGGGCGCGGCATGCGTCGAACACTCCTTCGATATACTCAAAATTATCGATATCCGCCACATAGCCGTGGTCGACATTGACCACACCATCGCGATCAATAAAAACAGCGGGAAAACTCACTCACAATTCCTCATTCAGTGTTAGGCGATAATTATGACATGCTGCGTGGTTGCTTGCATCTTTGCATACTCAATGAAACTCGCGTGTTAAGATTAGCGTGCGTCTATTAACCGAACTTCACCCTATGCAAGATACTTTCTCTATCTCTCCTGTTGGCACCTTGATTTCTCCGTTTAAAGAAAAGTTTGCTGTGCCGCGACAACCGGGCCTAGCACCCAGTGCCTTGGCATATATTGAATTGCTCGGTGAGGCGAATCAGCTTGATGCAGTAAGAGGCATTGAGCAGTTTTCCCACCTTTGGTTACTATTCTTGTTCGATCGTAATTTAGATAAAGGTTGGTCCCCGACAGTTCGTCCCCCGCGTTTGGGTGGAAACGAGCGAGTCGGCGTCTTTGCCAGTCGTGCAACCTTTCGTCCCAATGGTATCGGCATGTCGGCGGTAGAGCTGGTTCGCGTTGAGTCTACTCCGGGCCAAGTCCGGTTAGTCGTACGGGGGTGCGACCTTGTCAATCGAACGCCAATTATCGATATCAAACCTTATATCCCCTACTCTGATTGTCTTGATACTGCTCAGGGCGGGTTTGCTCAGCAAAAGCCTGACTTGATGCCGGTGCATTTTTCCAACCCCGCCCTCGCGACACTCTCTCAACATCCTGAGGGCACATACCAACGCCAAGTGATTGAAGAGGTGCTCGCACAAGACCCTCGCCCTGCCTATAAAAAGGGCAAGCCAGATGCTAAGCACTATGCCGTCCACCTGTTCGATTTCAATGTGCGTTTCATGGTGTCTGACGACCAGATTCACGTTGAGGCCATAGAAGCTTTTGTCGAAACACCCCCGCGCTGTTAATATGCCCTACTTATTATTGATCGCTAATATCAACGGATAACTTTAAATGCGTACCAGTCAATATCTGCTTTCTACTTTGAAAGAAACCCCTAGCGACGCAGAAATTGTCAGCCACCAGCTGATGCTGCGCGCAGGTATGATTCGTAAACTTGCTTCAGGTCTATACACTTGGCTGCCGACCGGTGTACGAGTGCTACAAAAAGTTGAGCGCATCGTACGGGAAGAAATGAACAAGTCAGGCGCTGTCGAGACGCTTATGCCAGTGGTACAGCCTGCAGATCTATGGCAAGAAACAGGACGCTGGGAAAAGTTTGGTCCAGAACTGCTTCGCATCGCGGATCGTCACGAACGTCCCTTTGTACTTGGACCCACGCATGAAGAAGTGATTACTAACTTGGTGCGCAACGAGATTAACTCGTATAAGCAACTGCCGATCAATCTGTATCAGATTCAAACCAAATTCCGTGATGAAGTGCGTCCGCGTTTTGGCGTGATGCGTTCACGTGAATTTATCATGAAAGATGCATATAGCTTTGATATCGATAAAGCGGGTATGGAGCAAAGCTACGAGAAAATGCGTGCTGCTTACTGCGCCATTTTCGATCGCATGGGTCTTGATTACCGCGCGGTACTGGCAGACACCGGGGCGATTGGTGGCTCAGCGTCACATGAGTTCCACGTGCTCGCAGGTAGCGGGGAGGATCTGATTGCTTTCTCCACCGAGTCCGATTACGCCGCCAACATCGAAAAGGCAGAAGCACTCGCTAATAAAGATCAGGCTGAGGCGCCAACCCAAGCGATGGAATTGGTCGACACGCCAAATGCAAAAACCATTGCCGAGTTGGTTGAGCAATTTAAGTTGCCGATCGAAAAAACCGTCAAGACCCTGTTTGTTAAGGCCTCTGATGAAGTAGACGCCGACCTGATCGCGCTGATTATCCGCGGCGATCATGAACTCAACGAAGTGAAGGCAGAAAACCTTCCTGAAGTTGCGGCGCCATTAACCTTTGCGACAGAAGAAGAAATTCGCGCCTTGGTCGGTGCCGGTCCCGGTTCATTAGGTCCGGTCAATCTTCCTGCGCCATTTATTGTCGATCGCAGCGTCGCGGTAATGAATGATTTCGGCGCCGGTGCCAACATTGACGACAAACACTACTTTGGCATCAACTGGGGCCGTGACGTTGAACTTGGCCAAGTTGCCGATTTGCGTAATGTGGTTGAAGGCGATCCTAGCCCATGTGGCAAAGGCACCTTGATGTTTAAGCGCGGTATTGAAGTTGGCCATATTTTCCAGTTGGGTAACAACTACTCGGAAAAAATGGGCGCAGGCGTCCTCGGCCAAGATGGCAAAAATACAACCCTAGAAATGGGCTGTTATGGTATTGGTGTGACACGTGTAGTTGCCGCTGCGATTGAACAAAACCATGATGAAAATGGCATCATTTGGCCAGACGCGATTGCACCGTTTACCGTTGCGATTGTGCCGATGAATATGCACAAGTCTGAGCGTGTCCGCGAAGCGGCTGAAAAGCTTTACGCTGATCTGACAGCTGCCGGTATCGAGGTACTCTTTGATGATCGTAAAGAACGTCCCGGGGTAATGTTCTCAGACATTGAGCTAGTCGGTGTACCGCATACCATCGTAATCGGTGAGCGCAGCATGGATAATGGCGTGTTTGAATATAAGCATCGCCGCGACGGTGAGAAAGTGCCGTTCGCTATCGACGACGCCTTGTCGTTTATCCAAGCAAAACTGGCTTAAGCCTTATCGTGTAATGAGTGAATGCCCCGCGTTGCGGGGCATTTTTTTAACCGATCGCTTGCTGATAGGCTTTTTCGGCAAATGACCAATTCACCACCTTCCACCACGCGTTCACGTAGTCAGGGCGTTTGTTCTGGTAGTTAAGATAATAAGCGTGTTCCCAGACATCACACCCTAAAATCGGTTCACCTTTGACCTCTGCAATATCCATCAATGGATTGTCTTGATTAGCCGTTGAGGTGATCGCAAGCTGGCCATCCTCTTTCACCACCAGCCACGCAAAACCTGAACCAAACTGACCAATTGCCGCCTGACTAAAAACCTCTTTAAATGCATCAAGTGAGCCGAAGGTCTCGATAATCGCATCGTAGAGTGCGCCTTCTGGCGCAGGCTTAGGATTCGGCGTCATCGATTGCCAGTAAATCAGGTGGTTATAATATCCGCCCCCATGATTACGAATTGCTGCTGGCAGCGACGAGATATCTCGAAACAAATCCTCAACCGGCTCACCATCGCGGTCTGTCTCTTTTATCGCGGCCACGAATTTATCGAAATAGGTTTTGTGGTGACGCTGGTGATGAATGCGCATGGTCGCCTCATCAATATGCGGTTCGAGAGCATCATAGGCATAAGGTAAATCTGGAAACGAATAAGTCATCTTGTCACTCCATCGATTAATTGACCTCCTCACCATAGATCGAATTGATAATGATTTTCAACCTCATTATCTGTAGTGAAAAAGAAACGGATGTTGTGATGACCAACGTGCAACAGGGCGCGTGAAGTAACTATAATCAAGCTGTTAGCCTTTTAACGTCGTCGGTTATATGCCTACACACAAGCCTAAAATCGCTCTCGTTCTGACTGGTGGTGGTGCACGTGCGGCCTATCAAGTCGGTGTGCTGGCTGCCATTGCTGAATGGTATCCTCGCGTTCATACCAGTCCATTTACGATATATTCCGGCACATCTGCCGGCGCAATCAATGCGGTGTCTCTGGCTAGCTATGCGTCATCTTTTCGACTGGGTGTCAAAAAGTTGTCATGGCTATGGCATCGGCTCGATACGTCGCGTATTTTTGCCAGTCAGCCTATTGGCTTGTTAAGTCACCTCGCTAGCCAAACAGGACAACGCTTTCAGTCACGCTATCAACCCACTTCACCTTTTGGCCTGTTAAATAATCGCCCATTGCGTGAATTGCTTAATCAAACCATTAATTTTAATAAGTTAAACTATCAGTTACTGTCCGGGCACCTTCATGGCCTATCAGTGACCGCTTCCAACTATCAAACCGGCCAATCAGTCAGTTTTTTTCAAGGCGATACCAGTATTTTGCCGTGGGAGCGGGCAAGGGCTGTCGGCCGACGCAGTCAACTCTCGACAGAGCATTTACTGGCCTCTTCAGCCATTCCCTTTGTATTCCCTGCTTCACGCATTGGCCATGAGTTTTATGGGGATGGTGCGATTCACCAAATCGCCCCTTTGCGACCGGCGATTAAAATGGGTGCGGAACGGATCCTCATTTTGGATTTAACCACAGGTATTCGCACTGCCGGTAATATCGACCCGTCAGCGCCAGGGCTCGCCATGCTGGGTGGTCACCTGATGAACGCAATATTTGCTGATACCTTGTCTGCCGATTTAGAAAACTTGCAGCGCATGAACCAAATTCACCTTGCCCTGAACGACGCGCAGCGCCACCAGCTAGGATTAAGAAAAGTGAATGTCTTACACCTGCGTCCATCGGTCCCTTTCGAGCCCGTGGCCAAGCGGTTTTACCGTCATATGCCCTTTGCCGCACGCGCCCTGTTAAGGTTTTTAGGCATCAATGCCTCACAAGATGCCACCTTTGCCAGTTATTTATTGTTCGAGCCGGCATATCTTCGCCAGTTAATTGACATCGGCTACCAAGACGCACAGAATCACAGATCCCAAATCCTCTCCTTGTTGATAGAATAGTCATCCAAAAAGAACGAGATAGATCGCAGCCAAACGACGTCTCTTCGCCTTGATAATAGGCTGGCATGGATTCTGCTTATTCAGCATGACCCACAAATCAGATAGCTGTTGATTATTAATGACTGCCTCGCATTTAAAGCAATTCACACACTCTGGCATCGCCCCGCGTAAAGTTCCGCTGGGTGCTGATCAGCGTTTGTTGTTGCTACAAAAACTGCAAGGACACCTCGATATCAAGGTATTGTTTGAGGTGTATGCTCGAGAGGTAGAAAAGCAGATTGATATTGGTCGTATCATTTGGGAGCACGACGAAATCTCAAACATTATCCGTCGGGGTGAGCAACATACTTTCCGCCAAACCTTCGCGATTAAATTTAATAAGCAACCATTAGGGGTGCTGCAGTACTCCACTCCGTATAAACTTGATCCGGATGAAATTAGCCTATTACACACCTACCATAAGTTGCTTGCCGGTCCGCTGACCAATGCGGTTGAATATACCCGTGTAAAGAACATGGCACTGCTGGATGGATTAACCGGACTGCACAACCGAACCAGCTTTGAGCAGGATTTGCAGCACGCGGTTGCCGTTTGTGAGCGGCAAAATATTGGCTTGGTCATGATGATGTTCGATATGGATAACTTTAAACAAGTCAATGATAACTATGGCCACCTAGACGGTGATAAAGTGCTTCGTCGTTTTTCGCTGCTGGTCAAAGAGGCCGTGCGTGGTAGCGACCGCTGTTATCGCTTAGGCGGTGACGAATTCGCGGTGTTGCTACAGCCCGCCGGTGATGATTCAGTCGCCAATGTCACCCATAGAGTCAAACATCTGGTCACCAATGACCGATTACTCAGCGCGCACGATATCAGCGCGTCGGTTGGTTATGCCCAATATCGTAAAGGCGATAACAGCGTTTCACTTTATGAGCGTGCCGATCAGAGCATGTATCGCCAAAAACGCGCTCGCTAACCCTTTCCTCGACGGCTCTCCTTTCGCTATAGTGCGTGCAGTACTATTGAGGAGATCCATTATGAAAGTTGCAGATTGCTGTGAACTCATCCGCCAGCGCTATGCCGAGATTGGCAGTGGCGAACAAGGCTACATTCCTGCAGCTATCAGCTGCGCGCTGAAAGCATTAAATGATATCGCGAGTGACGAGAGTGTTTCGCCAGCTCGTCGTGAACAAGCCGCATTTGCTGCTGCCAATTTATTGATTAGCGATCACGAGGATTAAGATGGATTTGAAAAACTATGCCTCGATGGATCCTGTCATGCTCATGAGCATTATTAACATGAAGCTACGTGATGAGTTTGCCAGTTTAGAGGACTTGGTGCGTTACTATGATATCGACCGCGAGACCTTGTGTGCGCGCTTAGCGGATGCTGGCTTTACGTATTTAGAAGACGCCAAACAGTTCCGTTAACTCATCTCGCCTTGTCTGTTAAACAGCAATAAAAAAGCGGACTAATGTCCGCTTTTTTTCGTGCCATCATTCGCCTTTAGCCAAGTGAGACCCACAACACTGTGGCAACCAACACAGGACAAACAAACTTCACATACACAGGCCAGATTTTCCAGAACAGACTCTGCTCAATATCATCATAACCTTCGCGCAATGCCGCTAGCTTACGATCACGCGACCAAATCCAACCACCAAATAGGCAGAAAAGGAGCGCCGCAAAAGGTTGGAAATATTGGGTCGCCACCTTCGCAACTAAGCCAAATAGCGCACCGAAGTTAAACACAATCACCGCACTGCAGAGCGCAATCACACCCCCTAACACCCAGCTGGTGATTTTTCGGCTTGAGCCCAAGCGCTCACTGGCCAGCGCTACAGGACACTCCAGCATAGAAATCGAGGATGTCAGTGCCGCGATGGTCATCAGCAAAAAGAAGACGAGAGACACATACGGGCCTGCCGCGCCTAAACTTTCAAATAATAAAGGCAACACAGTAAACACCAAGGTATCGGCACTGAGCAAACTGCCGTCTTGCGCGTAAATCTCAACGCCTTGATGCATGGCAACAAACATCGCTGGCAATACCACTAGTCCGGCAATTACCGCCACTGCGGTATCGACCAAAGTGACACTCAGTGCCATTTTCGGCAGGTTTTCTTTGTGGCTAAGGTACGAGCCATAAATCAACATGGAGCACCCGCCTATGGTCAGAGAGAAAAAGCCCTGTCCCATGGCTGCTAATAGCAAATCTTTGTCCATCACTTTGCTAAAGTCGGGGATCAGGTAGTGCTTTAAGCCTTCTGTCGCGCCGGGTAGCGTCATGATATAGACAAACATCGCAGCAAAGAGGACAAACAGCGCGGGCATGAGACGGGTTGACCAACGCTCAATCCCCTGCTTAACCCCCGCCTGTACGATCACAATGGTGAGCACATAAAACACCACCGCCCCAAAGAGATTACGTGATGCTGAGAAGCCTTTTAACCAAGCGGATGCGTCTGAAAACTGGAAAATGTCTGCCACTGCAGCCAATAAAAAAGAGACTAACCATCCGCCTACAATGCTGTAAAACGCCAAAACCATACAAGGTACAGCCAAGCCAATCAGCCCCACGCCACTGCCAAAACGCTTCAGGAGAGGGTTATCACTCAGCGCACGCATACTGTCCAACGGGTTAGCGCGGCCATGACGACCAATCGCCATTTCCACGACCAACATAGGAAAAGCAACGAGTAAGATCATCAGTAAGTAGACTAATAAAAATGCGCCGCCCCCATTGCTCGCCGCCTGCGTTGGGAACCCCCAAATATTGCCTAGTCCCACAGCCGCGCCGGCTGCAGCAAGGACAAAGCCTATTCGGGTGCCAAATAATTCACGACTCGATGCCATTACTTCTTTACCTCAATGTATCATTGGACTAGTACATTAAGTAATTCGGACAAATTTAGCAAGTGTCGTTTATCTGACTGGTGGTTTTATGAGCAGGCGGATAATTGGCGGGTAAGGGATAAGTTAAGCAGTGTTTTCCCGCTCCCAGACTAAACGCCATACCTTCCCGACCGCTGCTTGACTGACAAAGCAATCCGCCACGGCGATTACACCACGCTCGTCGCAAAGGATTGGCAAGCGACGCCGCTGCCAACTTGGAATACCGTATTCTTGATAAAGCTTCTTGAGTTTACGACGGCCTTGCCGCCCGGCAGGATGGGCGCTTAACCCGCTGGGATTAAACTGCACCGATAGCCAAGATTGTGGCAGAGAACCTAATGCCAATCCTTGCGCGCGCTCTGTATAAGGAAGAAGCACCAAGCGCCCGAGCCCATCCGGCAAATATAGTGGCGATTGTGGCGTCAGTTTACCTTGCCATGCAGTGACATCCGCAGAGTCTGCAATAAGATACAAACGCTGCTGATAACGACGAATGGTCTTTCCATCAACCGACAGTTGCGGGTTAGCATCCACTCTTGCCTGCACCACATCCTGGATCAGCGTATTAAGCTGGGCCTGAGTTAAAATCAGATCATGGTACTTCAACCAATGTCGTAACATCGCTCGGCACAGAGCAAGATCCGCAAGAGGGAGATGTGCCAAAGACAAACTGTTGTCCGTATCGATGGCGTTTTCGACCAAAGGGGCGATAAATGTTGCTAAGAGCGCCGCTTGCTCTTGGCATAATTGCTGCGTGCGTTGCACGGCAGTGCGAAACCCCGGCCAACGCGCGTCAGCTTCTGGGAGCCATTGTTGACGGATAAAATTACGATCAAAGTGTGTATCTTGGTTGCTCGGGTCTTCCACCCATGCCAACCCTTTTTGACGCGCGTAGTGATGCAATTGCGCCCGCGACGCTGCCAACAAAGGACGGACTAAGAGCCCTTTGCCGAGTTTTCTCACAGTGGGCATTCCCGCCAATCCTTCCAGACCACTTCCTCGCTTCAATGCCAAAAAGAAGGTCTCGATTTGATCATCGCTGTGTTGCGCGGTAAGAACGAGTCCATGGGGTTGGAGTAACTCTTGAAAGGCTTGATAGCGTGCCTCTCTAGCTGCATGCTCTGTGCTTAACTCAGGGTCGAGAGTGACGTGTTTTAGGATGAAGGAAAAACCCGCTTGCTCCGCCCAAACCTGACATTGTGTCGCCCACTTATCGGCATCGGCCTGCAAACCATGATGAACATGACACACGGAATAGTCATGCTGCGGATGCTGGTCGCGATAACTGGCCAATAGATCCAGCAGTACCCGAGAGTCTAATCCCCCACTCAGGGCTAAAAGAATTTGTCGTGGCTGAGCCGTTAGCGGCGCCAGCGTGTCTGTCAGGTATTGGGTGAGCATAAGCATCTGTCATTGTGAGTCTGCGCCTATTGTTGCTGGCGCGTAGCAAAAAGAAAAGGGCCATTAGGCCCTTTCATCGTGCTCGATTGTCGAGTGGCAATTAGCAGTACCCATAACTGAGCAAACGCTGATATCGGCGGTCGCGTAGGCTTTCAGTATCCAATGCTTCCAAATCCGCGAGCTGGCTAATCAAGGTTTGTTTAATGCTTTGTGCCGTCGCTTTCATATCGCGATGCGCACCACCTAGAGGCTCTTCAATCACAGCATCAATCAAGCCCAGCTCTTTCAAGCGTGGCGCAGTCATCCCCATTGCGTCTGCCGCTTGTGGTGCTTTGGCCGAATCACGCCACAAAATAGAGGCGCAGCCTTCGGGCGAAATCACTGAGTATGTTGAATACTGGAGCATATTGACGTAGTCACCAACACCGATCGCCAAGGCACCGCCTGAGCCGCCTTCACCAACCACATTACAGATCACCGGCACAGTCAGGCCCGCCATTTCCTTCAAGTTACGTGCAATGGCTTCTGACTGACCACGCTCTTCTGCCCCCACGCCAGGGTAAGCACCAGCAGTATCAATAAAAGTGATCACCGGCATGTTGAATCGCTCTGCCATTTTCATTAAACGTAATGCTTTGCGATATCCTTCAGGCTTTGGCATACCAAAATTACGCTTTACCTTCTCGTTGGTATCACGGCCTTTTTGGTGACCGATGACCATCACTGGACGCCCTTCTAAGCGCGCAATACCGCCTACTAGGGCTTTGTCATCCGCATAGGCGCGATCGCCCGCCAGCTCATCAAACTCGTGAAAGATAAGATCGACATAATCATAGGTGTAAGGACGTTGAGGGTGGCGCGCCAGTTGTGCCACTTGCCATGCCCCTAAATCACCAAAGATCTTGCGCGTAAGCTCAAGACTCTTGGTTTCCAGTTGTTCAATTTCCTTATCAAGATTAACCGCATCTTCTCCGCCACGCTTGGAGACAGCGCGAAGGGCTTCAATTTTAGCTTCTAGCTCTGCGATCGGTTGTTCGAATTCTAAAAAGTTAAGACTCATACCAAGAGAATCCTATTGGTCACCGCCGGTGTACGCGATGCGTCACCAGCTAAGCTTAGTTAAACTCTAATTCGACCTGCTCGTCGCCAAGCAAGCCTTTTAAATTATCGATCAGTTCATCCGCGGGGGTAATTCGCCACTCCGCCCCTAAACGTAACCGCGCCCGTGCATCACGGCGCTGGTAATAAAGATTCACTGGCACAGTCCCTGAGCGGTACGGTGCCAACGTATCATGAAACCGTTCAAAAAACGGGGCATCAATTTGTTCTTCCATGATAGAGATGCCCAAACAGCGCGCATATTTTTCTCGCGCTTGACTGATGTCCATGATTTCACGGGCCGTCATTTTAAGCCCACCATTGAAGTCATCAAAGCTGACCTGTCCTGAGACCACCAGAATTCTGTCTTTCTCCACCAGATCGAGATATTTGTCGAGTACGTCAGAAAAAAGCATCACTTCCATACGGCCCGAGCGATCATCGAGGGTTAAGATCCCAAGACGTGAACCGCGCTTGGTGGTCATGACACGCGCCGCAATCACAAGACCGGCGACCGTAGACACCACGTCACGCTTAGTGGCATGCGCGTCTTCCAATCGCCATGTCACATAGTGTTTAAGCTCTTTACGATAGCTATTGATGGGATGGCCGGTCAAATACAGCCCTAGGGTTTCTCGCTCCCCTTCCAGCCACACTTTATCTGGCCAAGGTGCCACATTCGCATAGGCGTGCTCGACCTCTTCCGGGGCATCCGTGAGGACACCAAACATATCCGTTTGTCCGTAAGACTCGGCTTGATGATGCTGACTGGCCGCGCGAATAGCGTCATCGAGTGATGCCATCATTGCCGCACGATGAGGGCCAAGCCTATCCATGGCGCCTGCGCGAATCAAGCGTTCAATCACACGCTTATTGACTTTTTTGGTATCAATGCGCGCACAGAAATCAAATAAGTCACGGAAGTAGCCATCTTGCTCTCGCGCCGCAACAATATTGTCGATCGGTCCTTCACCCACCCCTTTAATCGCGCCAATACCGTAGACAATCTCCCCTTTGTCATTGACGGTAAAGCGGTGCAAACCCGCGTTCACATCTGGGGGGAGCACCGTTAGTTTCATGCGACGGCACTCTTCCACCAGTCCGACAACTTTATCGGTGTTATCCATATCCGCGGTCATAACGGCGGCCATGAATTCAGCCGGATAATGCGCCTTTAACCACAGTGTTTGATAAGAGACCAAGGCATAAGCGGCGGAGTGTGATTTGTTGAAACCATAACCGGCAAACTTTTCCACCAAGTCGAAGATACGCATGGCAAGTTCGCCATCAATGCCGTTTGCGATCGCGCCTTTTTCAAAGATGTCGCGCTGCTTGGCCATTTCTTCGGGTTTTTTCTTACCCATCGCACGACGCAGCAAATCGGCGCCGCCTAGCGTATACCCGGCTAAGATCTGGGCAATTTGCATCACCTGCTCTTGATACAAGATGATGCCGTAGGTCGGCTCAAGGGTCTCTTTCAGTGACTCATGTTGCCATTTCTCATCGGGATAAGAGACTTGTTCTCGTCCGTGTTTACGGTCGATAAAGTTATCCACCATCCCTGATTGCAATGGGCCTGGGCGGAACAGAGCCACCAGTGCGATCATGTCTTCAAAACAGTCTGGTTGAAGACGCTTGATCAGCTCTTTCATGCCCCGCGATTCCAGCTGGAACACAGCAGTCGTCTCTGCCTTACGTAGCATCTCGAATGATGCTTGGTCGGCCATAGGAATCGCCGCGATATCGATAGGATCTTTGCCTTGCGCTTGTAAGCGAGGGTTAATCATTCCCAGCGCCCAGTCGATAATGGTCAGCGTCCGCAGCCCCAAGAAGTCAAACTTCACAAGACCGGCCGTTTCAACATCGTTTTTATCAAACTGGGTGACAGGGTGGTGCCCTTCACTGTCACAATATAGCGGTGCAAAGTCCGTAATCGTCGTCGGTGAAATCACCACCCCGCCCGCGTGCTTGCCCGCGTTACGTGTCACCCCTTCGAGCATGCGGGCCATGTCGATCAACGCTTTAACTTCTTCGTCTGCGTTGTAAACCTCAACCAACTGCGGTTCAGCTTCAAACGCCTTTGCCAGCGTCATTCCCGGGTCGGGCGGCACCAATTTAGAAATACGGTCAACAAAGCCATAGGGGTGACCCAATACACGACCCACGTCTCGGATCACCGCTTTGGCCGCCATAGTACCGAAAGTAATGATCTGGGATACCGCATCCCGGCCGTACATTTCGGCCACGTGGTCGATCACCAAATCACGCTTATCCATGCAAAAGTCGACATCGAAATCGGGCATGGAAACCCGCTCTGGGTTCAAGAAACGCTCAAAAAGCAGATCGAACTCTAGCGGATCCAAATCAGTGATTTTAAGGGCGTACGCAACCAAGGAGCCGGCTCCTGAACCCCGTCCGGGTCCCACCGGAATATCGTTATCTTTTGACCATTGGATAAACTCCATCACGATCAAAAAGTAACCAGGGAAGCCCATTTGGTTAATCACGCCGAGTTCACGGTCAAGGCGCTCGTCGTATTCAGGTCGCTTGAGGGCGCGCTCTTTCTCATCAGGGAAGAGAAACGCCAGTCGCTCTTCTAGGCCTTCTTTGGAGCGTTTGACCAAGTACTGATCAATCTCCATCCCTTCGGTTGGGAAGTTCGGCAGGAAGTATTCATTAAGTCTGACCGGCACATTACAGCGCTTGGCAATTTCCACGCTATTTGCCAATGCTTCTGGGATATCCGCAAAGAGATCGCACATCTCTTGCTCGGTGCGCAGATATTGCTCGGCACTGTAGTTTTTCGGGCGACGTGGGTCGTCTAACGTATAACCATCGTGGATGGCCACGCGGATCTCGTGGGCGTCAAACTCGTCGGGCGAGATAAAGCACACTTCGTTCGTCGCCACCACAGGCAGGTCGTGCTCGGTGGCAAAGTCGACCGCAAAGTGTAGGTACACTTCTTCATCCTGACGCCCGGTGCGAACGAGCTCCATGTAGTAAGCATTGGGAAAATGGGCTTGATAAAAACGGGCGCACTCTTCAGCAAGCGCTTTATTGCCTTTCAGTAAGGCTTTGCCCAAGTCTCCTCGGCAACCGCCAGATAATACAATCAACCCGTCAGCGTGTTCTACCAGCCACTCTTGGTCGATCACTGGCGTATGTTGAACATGGCCGCGCAAGTAAGCTTTGGAAATCAGTAAAGTGAGGTTTTTATACCCCGCTTTATCCGCGGCAAGAAGGGTCAGCTGGCATAATTCATCGCCAAACGCTTCCGACTGCACCTTAAAATCGGCACCAATGATAGGTTTCACACCCACATTATTCGCGGTGTTATAGAACTTTACCAACCCACACAGGTTGCTAAAGTCTGTCAAGGCCATCGCAGGCATGCCCATTTCGGCCACTTTCTTAACCAGTGGCGGGACTTTGGACAACCCATCGACCATGGAGAAATCACTGTGAATACGTAAATGGACGAAACGTGGCTCAGACATAAAACTCGTTACTATCTAGGGATTGGAAATGATAAAGCGCCGTCACTTACGCTAAACCAAGGGCGCGTTTAACCGGTTTAAAGCTTTTTCTGTGCATTGGTAAAGCGCCATGCTCACTCAATGCGGCCATATGCGCCTTGGTAGGATAGCCTTTATGCTGGGCAAATCCATAGGCCGGATAGGCGATGTCCAACTCAGCCATTTCTCTATCACGGTCTACTTTCGCCAAGATCGACGCCGCACTGATCTCGGCGACGCGCAAGTCGCCTTTCACCACCGCTTGCGCCGGCATCGGGAGCGAGGGAACACGATTACCATCAATCAATGCGTAATCGGGAGTAACGGCTAGGCCTGCAATGGCGCGTTGCATCGCGACCATGGTGGCCTGAAGAATATTTAAGCGATCAATTTCTTCGGGCTCTGCGCGCCCTACCGACCATGCCAAGGCTTTGGCTTTGATTTCATCGTACAACGCGAGACGTTTTTTCTCACTCAGCTTTTTTGAATCGGTGAGCCCTTCAATCGGTTGATTCGGATCGAGGATAACAGCCGCCGTGACAACCGCGCCCACCAAAGGACCTCGCCCAACTTCATCCACGCCAGCAATCAAGCGTGCGTCAGGGTATACAAATGCCTCATCTGTCATGATTTTTTACTAACTCTAATACTGCGGAGGCTGCAGAGGCATCCGCATCTTTACGAATGGTTTGATGCAGCTGTGTAAAAGTCTCAAGCAAGGCTTGGTTATCGCCATCCAACATCCGTGAAACAGCTGCTGCCAGCGCCTCAGGCTCGCACTCTTCTTGCAATAACTCGGGCACCAAAGGGGCATCGGCGAGGATATTGGGCAAAGACACATAGCGCGTTTTGAGCAAACGCCGTGCTAGCCACGCAGTCAAAGGCTTCACTTTATAGCCTACAACCATGGGACGCTTCAGTAACATACACTCAAGGGCAACGGTACCAGAGGCCAGCAACACCGCATCAGAAGCACTGATCACTTGTCTTGCCGTATCATTCACCAAGGTAAATGACAATTCCGGCGCATGGGTTTGCCACGCCTGCTCGAATTGTGCGCGGCGTGCGTCATTCACCAAGGCGACCACAAAGCCGAGATCAGGATACTGCTGTGAAAGACGCTGGCAGGTTTGCAAAAATGGCGGCGCCAACATTGCCATCTCACTCCCACGACTTCCCGGCAAGACGGCTAACCAACGTTTGTTGGTATCCAGCCCCAACGCTTGTTGTGCTTCGCGCTGATCGACTTGCATGGGAATGCTATCGGCCATAGTGTGGCCGACAAACGCGCAGGGCACGTTGAACTTATCGTAAAACGCTTTTTCGAAGGGTAAAAACGCCAAGACAAGATCGGTCGCGGCCGCAATTTTAAAAATACGCTTTTGACGCCATGCCCAGACCGAGGGACTGACATAGTGAACCGTTTTAATGCCGGCCTGTTTTAACGATGCTTCGAGACGTAAGTTGAAATCAGGCGCATCAATACCGATAAACACATCGGGGGGATGGGTAGTGAAGTATTTGACGAGGCTCGCTTTCACCTTCAGCAAACGGGGCAAACGGCCGAGCACTTCAACCAGCCCCATTACAGCAAGCTCTTCCATATCAAATAGGCTCTGGCAGCCTTGCGCAATCATGCGCGGCCCACCAATACCGACAAATTCAACATTGCCGTATTGGGCCTTAATTGCCTTGATAAGGCCTTCACCTAAAACATCGCCGGAGATTTCTCCGGCGACAATTCCCACTCGTAATGGACGTTCGCTGGGCAACATTAACGAATGATGCCTCGTGTTGAACGTTCAAAGAAGTCAACAAAAAGGGCCAAGGCAGGATCGTCCTCGACCTGACTAGCCAACGCCTGTTTGACCTCATCAAGGGTTTTACCGGAACGATACATGTTCTTGTAAACCGCACGAATCGCACGAATCGAGGCTTTCTCGAATCCGCGACGCTTCAAACCTTCCACGTTAATACCGAAAGGCGCGCAATGATTACCCTGAGCCATCACATAGGGTGGTACATCTTGGACCACAATAGAACCGCCACCTAACATCGCATGGCTACCCACCACACAGAATTGGTGAATCGCAGACATGCCGCCCACAATGACGTAATCGTCGATATGTACATGACCGGCCAGGGTCGCATTGTTGGCAAAAATACAGTGATTTCCGATCACACAATCGTGTGCCACGTGGGCGTTGATCATGAATAGGTTATCATTGCCAACTTTAGTCTCACCTTTGTCTTGTACCGTACCACGGTGCATGGTGACACTTTCACGAATGGTGTTGCGATCGCCAATTTCTAGCGTCGTGGGCTCACCCGCATATTTCAGGTCTTGGCACGCTTCACCGATCGATGCGAATTGATAGATGCGGTTATCTTGGCCGATACGCGTAGGCCCTTTAATCACGACATGGGTCATGACTTCGGTACCCGCACCAATCTCAACACCTTCTCCGATATAAGAAAATGCGCCAATCTTAACGTTTTCTCCCAATGTCACCCCGTCTTCTACAACGGCGGTCGGGTGGATATAGGCAGTTTCGTGGATCACAATTAGATCTCTCTTCTTGCGCACTTCAGTTCCGCCGAGCAGACAACGTCTCCGTCTACTTTCGCTACTCCAGTAAAGGCAGCAATTCCTCGGCGCTCTTTAATAAACTCCACCTCGAGGACCAGTTGGTCTCCCGGTGTGACAGGACGGCGGAATTTCGCGTTATCAACGCTTGCAAAATAGTATAGCTCGTTGTCTTTTGGCTTCCCGAATGTCTTAAATGCCAACAAGCCAGTGGCTTGAGCCATTGATTCAAGGATCAATACACCAGGAAACACAGGCAACTGAGGAAAGTGGCCGGTAAATTGAGGCTCATTCACGGTAATGTTTTTTATCGCGTGAAGGTATTGACCTTCTTCATAATCGGTAACGCGATCAATCAACAAAAACGGATAGCGATGTGGTAGCAGCTCTTTGATTTCGTTGATGTGTAACACTTTGTTTTCGCGAGTCAAGGTAGTATTCCCGTTCAAATCCAATACTGACTTCTTTAACGCAAAACGGCCCGCGTTTTTGAGGCGGGCCTGCAATCAGTTGCGTTAAGCTTGGTTATCGAGCTGTTTTTCGAGCTCTTTTAGCCGCTTGTGCATCTCGTCAATCTTGAGCACACGCGCGGCTGTTTTCCGCCACTCGCGGTTGGGCTGTAACGGAATGCCGGACGAGTACATGCCCGGCTCAGTAATCGGTCGCATTACCATCGCCATACCTGTGATGGTAACGTTGTCTGTGATTTCCATATGGCCATTAAACACACTGGCGCCACCAATGATGCAGTGCTTACCTACTTTTAGGCTGCCTGCCATCACAGTTGCACCAGCCACTGCCGTGTTTTCGCCGATCGATACATTATGCGCAATCTGACACTGGTTGTCGATAATCACGCCATCAGCAATGCAGGTATCGTCCAATGCACCACGGTCAATGGTCGTACACGCACCAATTTCGACCCGATCACCAATCACAACACGACCTAGCTGCGGGATCTTAATCCACTTACCTTTTTCATTCGCGTAGCCAAAGCCATCCGCGCCGATTACGGTTCCCGCCTGTACCAAGCAGTCCTCACCCAAAACCACATCATGGTAAATGGTGACATTGGCCCAAAGTTTGGTTCGTGCACCCAGTTTGGCGCCTTTGCCGACAAAACAGCCCGCACCAATCTGCACGCCATCACCAATTAAGGTTCCGGACTCGACCACCGCGTTAGGACCAATCGCCACGCCTTCACCCAGAATGGCATCTTGGGCAACTACCGCAGTCGGCGCAATGTCAGTGGCACAGGCAGGTGTGGTATCTAAAATTTGGGCCACTTTGGCATAAGCCACATAAGGGTCAGCAACCACCAAGGCATTGCCTTGGCAGTATGACACGTCCGCTTCTTTTAACATCACCGCACTGGCACGGCACTGCGCCAAGTGTTTGCGGTATTTCGGGCTTGATAAGAAGGTGATTTGCCCTTCTCTCGCTGAATTCATCCCTGCTAGCGAGGTTATTGTTACAGCACCGTCTCCGTGGAGCTGAGCGTCCAGTTTTTCCGCTAATTCAGCGAGAGTAATCGAAACCATGGGCTCCTCGATTGTTTGTTATTTTACTGCATTAATGACTTTTTCAGAGAGATCGTCGCCTGGGTTAGCGTACAAGATGGCATTGGCATCCAATACAATATCGTAACCCTCTTGCTCAGCCACTTGATCGATGGCGGTTTTTAGCTTTTTGACCAGTTTAGACTCTTCTTGGCCACCACGCTTGCGTTGATCTTCCTGTAACGCTTTTACTTTTAATTTGTAGTCCGACTCCATCGATTGGAGTTCACGCTGCAGTTTGATGCGCTCATCTTCGCTCATCAGCTCGCCGTTGCGTTTCAGCTTTTCAACCCCTTCTGAGAGCTTTTCTTTCATGCGCTCAATTTCCGCTACACGGTCTTTGAATTCAGCACGCAGTTTTTCGTTTAGGTTGTTTTTTTGAGCCAGCTGAGACATCACCGCCCCAGTCGATACGTAGCCCACTTTCTGTGCAGCATCAGCCGCTGATGCGTACATGGACGTGGTCAGAATTGCGACACTAAGTCCCGCTGCTTTCAAAAATGATTTCACAATAGTCTCCTTTCTGATGATCAGAATGTGCGCCCGATAGTGAAGGTAAAGAACTCTTCATCATCGCCAGGCTGGCTTGTAATAGGTTTTGCAATTGAAAACACCAAAGGTGCCATCGGTGACATCCACTGTAGGGCTACCCCGTAAGAGGCACTGATATTGGATGGATCTGAGTAATCTTTCGTGCCAGCGGGATAACCATTTGCTACCAGTTCACTACTGTCAAACTCGGTGTCCCACACTGAGGCAGCGTCCACAAAGACACTGGTACGAATTTGCTGACGCGCTTCGTCAGAGGCAAACGGAGTGGGCACAATCAGCTCTAAGCTACCTTGTGCGATGGCGTTACCACCCACTGCATCACTCGAACCATAGCTACCTTCGCTATACTCTTTATCTCCGTCCGGCTGAACAGAACCGCCACTTTCTTTGTCTTTGTAAATGGCTTTGGGTCCAACAGTGTTCGAGCGGAAACCACGCAAGGTCGAGAAACCACCCGCGTAGTAGTTTTCATAAAACGGCAACATATGATCTTGGCCATTAATTTGGCCATAGCCATTGCCATAGCCAAGGCGACCGCGCATCAACAGCGTGAACTCATGCTCTTGAGTTAACGGCACATACTGACGGATATCATATTGCATTTTAAAATACTGGACGTCAGAGCCCGGCACTGTCATTCGGTAAGAAGCTCGCTGATAGTTACCTGCCGTAGGGAAATAACCACGGTTGAGGTTATTACGGGTCCATGAAACGGATAAATCAAAGTCATCAACTTCCAAACCACCATTGCTAGTTTGATGATCCTTGTGACGCTCCATAAACTTGTCAATTTGGTAATATTTACCGATGTTTTCAATTTTGTTGTGGGTATAGCCCAACCCAAAATCAATTGAGTTCAGTTCATCGGTCCAAAAGCCCCACGTCAGTTTCGACCCATAACTTTTATTTGTGTACTCGACGATGTTCGCATCTCGCGCCTCAAACTCGTTATAGAACACCTTGCCCCCGAGGCTAACACCATCGAGGGTAAAATAAGGGTCTCGATACTCAAGCGTCAGGTTCTTACGGTAATCGTTAACCATGGCATTAATACCAAAGCGATTACCCGTACCAGCAAAGTTATCTTGCTGTAAGCCGAGCTGTAAGCTTGCGCCTGACTCGGTGCCATAGCCGATACCAAAGTTGATGCTGCCCGAGTTGGCTTCTTTGACTTTGTAGTTCACATCAACCTGATCGTCGGTCCCAGGAACCCGCGTGGTGTCTACTTCAGCACTTTGGAAAAAACCGGTTCGGTTGAGACGCTCTTTACCACGACTCACGGCTTTAGCATTAAGCCAAGTGCCTTCAAGTTGACGCATCTCACGGCGCAGCACTTCATCCTTGGTGGTGGTATTACCGGTAAAGCGAATGTTTCGGACATAAATACGTTTGCCCGGCTCAACGTTGACCGTCAGCGACACTTGCTGATTCTCATCATCAAACGTCGGCAAGGTACTCACTTTCGGGTAGGCAAAGCCGGTTTCACCGAGGTGGCGTTTAATCGCCTCTTCCAACGCAGTGACCTTGTCCCCGTTATAGGTATCACCTCGGGTAAAGTTCACTAGCGAGCGGTAGATCTCCTCATTCTCAGGGTCGCCACGGAAGCTTAGATCCGCCACTTGATAGGGCTTACCTTCGTTAACATTTAACGTGATGTATACACCTTTTTTATCCGGAGAAATCGCCACTTGAGTCGACTCAACGCGAAACTTCAAATAGCCGCGATTTAGGTAGTAGCTGCGTAGCTTTTCCAAGTCACCCGCGAGCACTTGCTTTTGGTATTTCTCGTTAGCCAAGAAGTTCCACCAAGGAACATCAACACGCAAGTCGAAATTATCGCGCAGCTCTTCATCACTGAAGACTTGGTTGCCCACAAAGTTAATCTGCTCGATTTTTGCAGAAACACCTTCGGTGAAGACAAATTTCAGATCCGCACGGTTACGTGGTAAGGGTGTGACCACGGCTTTCACCGATGCACTGTATTTTCCCACGCTGTAGTAGAAATCTTCTAAGCCTTTTTCAATCTTGCTGAGCTTGGTGCGGTCTAACGCCTCACCTACACGCAACCCTGATGCGGTCAGGTTTTCTTTCAGTTGCTCTTCTTTGATGGCTTTGTTGCCTGAAAACGAAATGCTGGCAATGGTTGGGCGTTCGATCACTTTCACTAAGAGTGCATCATCATCACGATAAACCCGCACATCCTCAAAGTTACCCGACGCAAACAGAGCATTGATGACATCCGCGACATCGCCATCATCCACCTTGTCTCCAACACGCACCGGCATGGAGAGCAATGCGGCCCCTAAACTGACTCGCTGTAGGCCCTCAAAACGGATATCGCTGACTTGGAATGTATCCGCGTGCGCCACACTGCTACTGACTAAAAGAGACGCTATTAATAGTTTTTTCATCGCCATGTGCTTCTGACTTATCCTTGAATACTAACCGTTTAAAGTCGGGCGAAGTCGTTAAACAATGCCACTGCCATTACCATCATCAACACGGCAGCGCCGATGCGATACCCAAAGTCTTGTACACGCTCTGGTACAGGCCGGCGCGTGACCGCTTCAATACCAAAGAACAATAAATGCCCGCCGTCTAAGACCGGTAGGGGTAGCAAATTGATAATGCCAAGGTTAACGCTGATCAGCGCCATAAACCCTAAAAATGAGATCAACCCAATCTCGGCTGTCATCCCTGCGCCTTTGGCGATAGAAATCGGCCCGCTCAGGTTATTGACGCCCACATCCCCTACAATCAGCTTTTTCACCATATTGACGGTGAGGCTGATAACCTGTCCGGTTTTACTGACTGCTTCAGGGATCGCCGCAAGCGGCCCATACTGCTGCGTAAAACGGTAAGCCTCCGGCCAAGGTGCCATTTGCGGCGCAATACCTGCGTAGCCGGTGACCTTGCCATTACTTTCACGCGCATCCGGTGTCAGGCTCAACACCTGCTCACGCCCGGCGCGCGTCACCGTCACCTGCAGCGGTTGATTCGGGCTTGCTTGTACCGCCTCAACCAATTCAGACCAGGCTTGTAATCTATTGCCATCAATCGCCACTAAGGTATCACCAGACTCAATGCCAGCTTTCGCAGCGGCACTGCCCTCCACTACCTGAGCCACATTGAGCGTTATCGCAGGACGGTAAGGGGTGATCCCTAAGGTTGTCAGCGGAGACTCAGTTTCTGGATTAAACTGCCACGCGGTTAAATCCAATCTGTAGTCCCGGCTATAACTGGATGCCACTTCTGGCTTTGCTGTTATGGTCATCTGCTCATCACCGATATGGTTGATGAGTGAGAAGTTAACAGCCTGCCAATCTGCGGTTTCGACGCCCGAAATGTGGGTAAGTTCCATACCCGGTTCAATTCCGGCCTCTGCAGCGATGGAGTTGGGGGTTATTTGACCAATAACGGGTTTGACCGCAGGGATCCCCATCATGAAAATCAACCAATAGGCGACCACTGCAAAAAGAAAATTGGCAATAGGCCCTGCGGCGACAATCGCACTGCGTTGCCACAGCGGTTGATTATTAAATGCTCGTGGTTTGTCATGCTCAGCGACCGCCTCAATACGCTCGTCGAGCATTTTGACATAACCACCTAACGGAATGGCAGCAATGACATACTCAGTATCGTCTTTGCCTCGCCAGCGCCATAGTGCGCGCCCAAAACCAATCGAAAAGCGCTCGACTTTTACGCCACAGCGGCGCGCGACCCAAAAGTGTCCATACTCATGAATGGCCACCAACACACCGAGAGCGACAATAAATGACGCTGCGTTCCATAGAAATGCACTCATTTTGCAACCTTAGCAATGTGCTCCTTAGCCGTAATTCGCGCCATTCTATCCAGCTCCAGCAGGCAATCCAAGCTTGATGGCGAGCGAAGTGTGCTTTGTGATAACACCGCCTCATTAATCCGTGCGATGTCCATAAAGCCTATCTGGTCTTTTAAGAAGGCATCCACCGCTTGTTCATTGGCGGCATTGAGTGTTGTTGTCGCCGCTTGCCCGTGCTGGCACGCCTCAATCGCCAAAGACAAGCAAGGATAGCGGCGGGCATCCGGTGCCATAAAGGTAAATTCGCCAATTTGGGTAAAATCAAGCGGTGCAACTGACGTCGTCACACGTGATGGATACGCCATCGCGTGGGCAATAGGCGTGCACATATCCGGAGTGCCTAATTGGGCGAGCACCGATCCATCGCTCATTTGCACCATCGAGTGGATGACCGACTGAGGATGAATCACAACCTCAAGCTGGTCGGCACGCGCATTAAATAACCAGCGTGCTTCAATATACTCCAAGCCTTTATTCATCATGGTGGCAGAGTCAACGGAGATTTTTGGTCCCATCGACCAATTGGGATGAGCAACCGCTTCCGCTACGCTCACGGTATGCAAGGTCTCAGGTTCACGATAACGGAAAGGCCCCCCTGAGCCTGTGAGCAAGATTTTGCTCACGCCCGCGGCACTCAGATCGCAGCGGCCGGGGTTAGCTTGTACAACCTGCGGTAAGCATTGAAAAATCGCATTGTGCTCACTATCGATAGGTAACAGCTCTGCGCCATATTGATAAACCGCATCAATAAATAATTGCCCTGACATCACCAAGGCCTCTTTATTGGCAAGCAAAACGCGCTTACCCGCTTTCACCGCAGCCATGGTCGGCATCAAGCCTGCCGCCCCCACCACCGCAGCCATCACCATATCAACTTCAGGCAAAGATGCGAGTGTGCATAAACCTTGCTCACCGGCCAACACTTCTGTGTTAACCCCTTTCGCCTTAAGCGCTTGTGCCAGTTCCAATGCAGCGTTCTCATCGGCCATGGCCGCAAAACGCGGCCGCCAATGCAAACATAGGCGGGTCATCTTTTCCACATTGTTATTGGCCGCCAGTGCGGTCACTTCGAACTGTTGAGGATTTGCCTCAACTACAGAAAGCGTACTGGTTCCGATCGAGCCAGTGGCACCTAATACAGTGATTTTTTGCATGTGATACGCTCGTTTTACTTAATTCGCAAACGCGAAATACAGCACGGTAAAAACGGGAAATGCAGCGGTCAAACTATCAATTCTATCCAAAATACCGCCGTGGCCGGGTAATAAATTCCCACTGTCTTTCACGCCAGAGACACGCTTAAACATGCTCTCTGCCAAATCGCCCAGCACCGATGCTAACGCTGTAACCACAGCGATACAAAGCAGCGCGCCCACACTCGCAAAATGAATATCGAGAAGCTGCGCACCGGCCCATGTCACAGCAACGGCGGCAATCAGTCCACCGAGCAAGCCTTCCAGGGTTTTGTTGGGGCTCACCGCCGGTGCCATTTTATGCTTACCGAAGGCTTTACCAGCAAAGTAGGCACCGCTGTCGGCACACCACACCAACACAAACACCAGAAGTACCAGTTTCGCACCGTAATAGGTGGAAAATTGATAGTCTGCGGCGCGTAAAATCAACACGCTCCACATAAAGGGCAATAAGGTCAAAAGACCGAATAGTTGGCGCAATAAGCGACTGTGCGTCCAAAGCGCTCCGGATTTAGGAAAGGCTAAGACCAACCCGGTGGCAAACAACCACCATGCCGCGCCCGCTGCTGCTACCGAAAAGGGCGCCACTGCTAAATGGCTCAGCGCATAGGCACTAAAAGGGAGACTATAAATGGATAGCGCCACTGCCGCAGCTGGAACGATAAAGGTAAGCCACCTTGAAGAGTTGGACACAAACTGTGTCCACTCCCAATGACCGAGCAGCGTTACGGCAGCAATCACCGCAACAAACGCGGGAAAAGGTAAATAAAAGACAGCGGCGACCACCAAAGGGACTAACAAAGCCGCGGTTAATACACGTTGTTTGAGCAAACTGATTCCTCGTGGTTACTTATCAGTGGTTAGCATGGCTTTGATTTGCTCGCCGGTACAGCCAAAACGTCGTTCACGATTAACATACCAAGCGACCGCATCGAACAGACTTTGCTCGTTGAAATCGGGCCAATATTGTTCTGTAAAATACAACTCGGCATAGGCAGCTTGCCACAAGATGAAGTTACTAATGCGACATTCACCACTGGTACGGATCATTAAATCCACATCGGGTAAGTCGGATAGCATCAATTGACGAGCAATATCTTGCTCTGTGATATCACTGGCTTGTAATTGACCAGCAGCGACCTGCTCTGCGACACGGCGTGCCGCTTGGGTAATATCCCATTGCCCACCATAGTTGGCCGCAATATTGAGCACAAGACGCTCATTGCCTGCTGTTAATGCTTCGGCTTCGGCAATTTTTTGTTGTAGTGATGGATTAAATCGAGAGGTATCACCGATCACGCGAAGTTGGACACCATTTTTGTTCAAGCGTTTAACTTCACGAGAAAGTACGCTGATGAACAACTCCATCAGCACACTGACTTCATCTTCTGGCCGACGCCAGTTTTCACTGCTGAACGCAAACAAGGTTAGGGCTTTTACCCCAAGCTCCGACGCCGCCTTCACCGTTTTACGCACTGCTTTAACACCGGCTTTATGCCCAAATACACGGGCTTTGCCTCGCGCCTTTGCCCAACGTCCGTTTCCATCCATGATAACGGCAATGTGCTGCGGTAGGGCGGCAGACTCGAGCTGCGCATCAAGAGACTGGGAACTCATGTTTCTCCTTGGCAAATAAAAAGCGCTGTACTGCACGCACAGCGCTTTGACATTGGTGGTAAAGTCTAATGAGATTTAGACTTCCATCAACTCTTTTTCTTTTGCATCAAGAAGCGCATCAACATTCTTCACCGCTGCATCCGTCAACTTTTGAATCTCATCTTGTGCGCGACGTTCGTCATCTTCGGAGATTTCTTTGTCTTTTAGCAACGATTTAAGATCATTGTTGGCATCACGGCGGATATTACGTACTGCAACGCGGCCTTGTTCGCCTTCTGCGCGCACCAACTTAACCATTTCTTTACGACGTTCTTCCGTCAATGGAGGAAGCGGCACACGGATCACTGTACCTGCTGATGATGGATTAAGGCCCAAGTCTGCAGTCATGATCGCTTTTTCAACCGCTTGTGCTACTTGCTTGTCAAAAACAGTAATCGCCAAGGTTCGTGCATCTTCAGCAACAATAGAGGCGAGTTGTTTCAACGGTGTTGGTGCACCATAGTATTCAACCGTAATGCCTTCCAACAAGCTTGGGTGGGCACGACCGGTGCGAAGTTTTGAAAGATTGTGTTTAAGCGCTTCTACACTTTTATCCATACGCGCTTTGGCGTCTGCTTTAATATCGTTAATCACTGGAGGTATCCTTGCGATTGAATTTTACTGTCCGATTATGCCACTAAATCGGCTTAGCTGTTAGTAATCAGAGTGCCTTCTGTTTCACCCATCACGACACGGCGTAAGGCGCCCGGCTTATTCATATTAAACACACGGATCGGCATTTGGTGATCGCGTGCTAACGTAAATGCGGCCAAATCCATTACTTTCAACTCTTTTTCGAGTACATCTTGATAACTCAAGGTTGAATAAAGCTCAGCATCTGGGTTTTTGGTTGGGTCATCACTGTATACGCCGTCGACTTTCGTTGCTTTGATCACCACGTCAGATTCAATTTCAATGCCGCGTAGGCACGCCGCTGAATCCGTGGTAAAGAAAGGGTTACCCGTTCCGGCAGAGAAAATCACCACACGGCCATTACGAAGCTGGCTAATCGCTTCAGCCCAGTTATAGCTGTCACACACACCATTAAGTGGAATGGCGGACATCACTCGTGCGTTCACATAGGCACGATGAAGTGCATCACGCATTGCCAAACCGTTCATCACGGTGGCCAGCATACCCATGTGATCGCCCACAACACGGTTCATTCCCGCTTCGGCAAGACCAGCGCCACGGAATAAATTACCGCCGCCGATGACTAATCCGACCTGAACACCTAACTCGACCAATTCTTTAATTTCTTGTGCCATACGGTCTAGCACAGTTGGATCGATACCGAATCCATCGTTGCCCTGCAGGGCTTCACCACTGAGTTTAAGTAAAATGCGTTGATATGCAGGCTTAGGATTTGTAGTCATGTCACTACCTTATATTAGGCACTAAGTTAGGGAAGAAGGTTATGGAAAGGCCGCGGCGAATACCGCGGCCTTAATCAGAAAAATTAGCCTTTTTGTGCAGCAGCTACTTCTGCAGCAAAGTCTACTTCTTCTTTCTCGATGCCTTCGCCCACTTCAAAGCGGATGAAGTTAGTCACTTCGGCACCTTTTTCTTTCAGCATTTGGCCCACAGTTTGCGCTGGGTCCATAACAAATGCTTGACCAGTCAGAGAGATTTCGCCGGTGAATTTCTTCATACGGCCAACAACCATTTTCTCTGCGATTTCAGCAGGCTTGCCTGACTGCATCGCGATATCAACCTGGATTTGTTTTTCTTTCTCAACCACGTCAGCTGGTACGTCTTCTGGGTTAACGTACTCAGGCTTAGATGCAGCAATGTGCATAGCAACGTGCTTGATGGTTTCTTCGTCAGCGTTTGCAGCTACAACCACACCGATGCGGTCGCCGTGACGGTAAGAACCTACTTTCGCGCCTTCGATGAATGAAACACGACGGATGTCCATGTTTTCACCGATTTTTGCAACTAGCTCAGCACGCTGCTGTTCGAATTTTTCTTTCAGCGCGTCGATTTCTAGGCCTTCTGCCAAAGCAGTTTCAGCCACTTGGTTAGCAAATGCAGCAAAGTTAGCATCTTTAGCAACGAAGTCAGTTTCACAGTTGATCTCAACGATCGCTGCTTTGCCTTCGTTTTCTTTAACCAGAATCACGCCTTCAGCAGCAACACGGCCAGCTTTTTTCGCTGCTTTAGCCGCACCACTTTTACGCATGTTTTCGATCGCGACTTCGATGTCTGCGTTCGCTTCAACCAGTGCTTTTTTACATTCCATCATGCCAGCGCCGGTGCGCTCGCGCAGTTCTTTAACCAGGGCAGCGGTAACAGTTGCCATTGTTCAATCCTCGATTCGAAACTATTTGGGTAAAAAACAGGGGCCCGACTTCGGCCCCTGCTAACCATACTTAGCTTACAGCATGAAAGATGACACGCTGATGGCTAAGAACGCTCACAAGGAGCTGTTGTCTTACTCAGCGACTTCAACCAGCTCGTCTTCTGCTTGCGCAACGATGTCTTGGCTACGGCCTTCTTTGTATGCGTCAGACGCTGCGTTCAGGTAAAGTTGGATAGCGCGGATTGCGTCATCGTTACCTGGGATTACGTGGTCAACGCCGTCTGGGTTAGAGTTAGTATCTACTACCGCAAATACTGGGATACCCAGGTTGTTCGCTTCTTTGATAGCAATGTGCTCGTGATCCGCATCGATAACGAACATTGCATCAGGCAGGCCGTTCATGTTTTTGATACCACCCAGAGACTTCTCAAGTTTTTCCATCTCACGAGTGCGCATCAGCGCTTCTTTTTTGGTCAGCTTTTCAAACGTACCGTCGGTAGACTGGGTTTCCAGGTCTTTCAGACGCTTGATAGACATACGAACGGTTTTCCAGTTGGTCAGCATGCCGCCCAACCAACGGTTGCTCACATAAAACTGCTCGCAGTTTTCTGCTGCCGCTTTTACCGCTTCGCTTGCTGCGCGCTTAGTACCAACGAACAGGACTTTACCTTTACGCTCACCGATTTTTGACAGTTCAGCCAAAGAATCGTTAAACATTGGTACAGTTTTCTCAAGGTTGATGATGTGTACTTTGTTGCGAGAACCGAAGATGAAAGGCTTCATCTTAGGGTTCCAGTAACGGGTTTGGTGACCGAAGTGTACGCCCGCCTTGAGCATGTCGCGCATTGAAACAGTAGCCATGATAATTTCCTCTTGGGGTTAGGCCTCCACATATCCCATTTGACCGACCCGCACAGGGCACCCCGGACAATGTGACGATATGTGTGTGATTTAAAATAAAAAGTGTTTAGTGAAATGCCATCAGGATGAAACCTGACAAAAACAGATTGATCACAATGACGGATTTCGGCGCGCTTTATACCACATAAAGTAGGCAAAAATCCAGATAAATTGCCCAAGCGAGGGCCGGTTTGTCGTATTGCCGCACCACTGCCCAAACGGCGAAAGGTGTGGTTCTGGTTTCCAGAAACCGCCCAGCTTGATACCATGTTCCCACTTCAATGTGTCTGCCCCGCGCTACCGGTGACCAAAGCGTAGCAGGTCAAAGCAGCGCATGCCTGATTTATCAGGGTGTGAGGTCCCTCACGCTCTGACGCTCATTGCCTCGATGAGCGAGACGAATTAAGTGAGAAAGCAAAATGACGATCCCAATTAAAACAGCAGAAGAAATAGAAAAAATGCGCGTTGCCGGTCGGTTGGCCGCAGAAGTGCTGGAAATGCTGGCCCCACATGTAAAGCCAGGCGTTACTACGCGTGAACTGGATGACATCGCGCACAAATATATGACTGAGGTGCAGGGCACCACACCCGCTACCTTGAATTATCACGGCTTCCCTAAATCCATGTGTACCTCTATCAACCACGTGGTTTGTCACGGGATCCCTTGTGACGAAGATGTGCTCCAAGATGGCGATATCGTCAACATCGACGTCACCGTCATTAAGGATGGCTATCACGGCGATACATCGAAAATGTTTTTGATTGGTGAGGTCTCTTTGGAAGACAAACGTCTATGCCGTGTCACCCAAGAAAGCCTTTATCATGCCATCAAAAAGGTGAAGCCAGGCGCCACCGTCGGTGACATTGGTACGGCTATCCAAAAATTCATCAAAAGTAGCAACACCCGCTACTCGATCGTAAAAGAGTACTGTGGACACGGTATTGGTGCGAGCTTCCATGAAGATCCACAAGTGGTGCACTACAAAAACAACGACCGAACCATCCTCAAACCTGGTATGTGTTTCACCATTGAGCCTATGATTAACGCAGGCAAATACGGTACCGTACTTGATGAAGACGATGGTTGGACGGTTTATACCATTGATGGCAAGAAGTCGGCGCAGTGGGAGCACACCCTGCTGGTGACCGAAACTGGGGTGGAAATCTTAACCCTTCGTGAAGAGGAAACCATCCCGCGCCATATCAACCACTAAGACTCTGATAAAGGCCGGGCTTGCTCCGGCTTTTTTATGCGCAAAGGAACGCCATGACAGACACAGTGATCACGCCACAAAGTTTGACCCAAGACCAATTGAGCCCAGCGGCACTCAAAGCCCAATTTCAGCACCTCCTTGAGCAACAGAAGCAAGACTTCCTCGCCAATGTCCCGGTGCCTGAGCTGGTCTATCAGCGTAGCGATTACATGGATGCGCTGATGCAGAGGCTTTGGCAGCATTTTGGTTTTGACCAGCACCCTCACCTCGCCTTGGTTGCCGTGGGTGGCTATGGTCGGCGTGAGCTCCACCCCCTGTCTGATATTGATCTGCTATTACTTTGCCAAGGGCCGTTAGACGCGCACCAGCAACAAAAACTCAGTGAATTACTGACCTTATTGTGGGATCTCAAACTTGAAGTAGGCCACAGCGTGCGCACGGTCGAGGAATGCATCAGTGTCGGACTTGACGATCTGACGGTAGCGACCAACCTGCAAGAAGCACGCTTGTTATGCGGCAGTGAGCGGCTATTCAATGCGCTAGAGCAGCGTGTTCATGCGGATGACTTTTGGCCCAGTGAGCGTTTTTATCGCGCGAAAGTGGAAGAACAGAAAGCCCGTCATCGCCGCTATCATGACACCGCCTACAAGCTGGAGCCAGATCTGAAATCAAGCCCCGGTGGACTGCGCGACATCCACACCCTCGCCTGGATAGCCCGACGCCATTTTGGCGCCACCAGCCTGCGTGAGATGAGTCACTATGGCTTTCTGACTGATGCCGAGTATCGCGAACTGAATGAGTGCCAAAACGTACTCTGGCGGATTCGCTTCGCGCTTCATTTAGAACTGCGCCGCTATGACAACCGGCTGACCTTCGCGCACCAAACCTCCGTTGCCGAATTGCTAGGCTATCGTGGCGAGGGAAATCGTGCGGTAGAGCAAATGATGAAAGACTTCTTTCGCACGCTCGGTCGGATCGGCGAGCTTAACAAGATGTTGCTGCAAATCTTCGATCAAGTGATTATCGACAATGGCCGCCCAGGCCAAATCGACATGCTGAGTGACGATTTTCAGCGCCAAGGCAATGCGATCGAAGCGCGCAAACCGGCACTATTTCAAGCACGCCCTGACACCATTCTCGATATGATGCTCCATGTGGCTGATGACACCACCATAGAGGCCATATCGGCGCCGACTCTTCGCCAACTGCGCACTGCACGTCGTCGACTGAACCATTTTTTGTGTCAGCAACAAGACGCTCGCGAAAAATTTATGGCCTTGGTGCGCCACCCCAATGCGCTGCATAAAGCCTTCAGTTTGATGCACCGCCACGGCATTATGTCTGCCTACCTGCCGCAGTGGAGTCAGATCGTCGGACAAATGCAGTTCGACCTGTTCCACGTTTATACCGTGGATGAGCACACCATTCGCTTGCTTAAACACATGCGCCTTTTTGACGATGAGGCCAACCGAGAACGTCATCCCATTTGTTGTGATATTTTCCCTCGACTCGCACGCCGCGAGTTACTGCTAATCGCAGCTATCTTTCATGACATCGGCAAAGGGCGCGGCGGCGATCACAGTGAAATTGGGGCCATCGAAGCCCATGACTTTTGCCTTGAGCACGGCTTATCTCGCCCTGAAGCGAATATTGTCAGTTGGCTGGTGCGAAATCACCTCCTGATGTCAGTGACTGCACAACGTCGCGATATTTACGATCCCGATGTGATCACCGATTTTGCCAAAGAAGTGCGCGATGAAGAGCGGCTTGACCTGTTAGTGTGTTTGACCGTCGCCGATATCAATGCCACCAACCCTGACTTGTGGAATAGCTGGAAACGCACCTTAATTGCAGAGCTCTATTACTCGACGCAAAAAGCCTTGCGCCGAGGGCTAGAGAATCCGCCGGATGTCCGTGAACGGATCCGCCATAACCAACACTTAGCAGCGGCCATGCTGCGCAAGCAAGGGCATAGCCCGCGTGATATTGAGCTGCTTTGGCAACGTTTTAAAGCCGATTACTTTCTGCGCCATACACACAAGCAAATCGCTTGGCACAGTGAACATTTGCTCCACCATCCAAGTGATCAACCTTTGGTGTTGGTGAGTAAAAAGGCGACCCGAGGCGGAACCGAGATTTTTGTTTACTGCCCAGATAGGCCCAGTTTATTTGCGCGCGTGGTTGCCGCATTAGATAAGAAAAACCTGAGTGTCCATGATGCACAGGTCATGACCAGCAAAGACGGCCATGCACTCGATACCTTTATGGTCATGGATCAAAATGACGAGGCGATTCCCCTCGACCGTCACCCTCGGATCATCGAGGGGGTCGCCAAGGCTATTGAAGAAACGGGCAAGATCACCATTCCGCGTCGTCGAGCGCCACAAAAGCTCAAACACTTTACCGTCAAAACACAGGTGCTCTTCTTACCAACCAAAAATGGACGCCGCACCTTGATGGAGTTAGTGGCCCTGGATACACCGGGGTTGCTGGCCCGCGTTGGTGCGGTGTTTGCGCGGCAAGGTGTCAGTGTTCATGCAGCGAAGATCACAACCATTGGTGAGCGGGCAGAAGACTTTTTTATTGTAACGGATGCCCAAAACCAAGCCCTGACATCTGAACACCAAGCGCAACTAAAAACCGCGCTAGAGAAGACGTTATCGCAAGCAAAATAGCCAAAGTGGTCACGGTAATTGGTGTGGCTGACGGGCTACACTGAGCCCTGTATCGAAACGCTGGCTCACAGCGTCTACGACGTCAACTTATGAGGTGGTTATGTACCAACAGTTAAAAAATATCGGCGTTGAGCACCCAGAGAAAATCGAGCGTTATTCACTGCGCCAAGAAGCCAGTTATGACACGCTGAAGATCTATTTTGAAAAGCAAAAAGGCGAATTGTTCGCCAAGAGCATGAAGTTTAAATATCCACGCCAGCGTAAAAATGTGGTCGTGGACAGTGGCACCGGGCGCTTTCGTGAAGTCACAGAGATCAATCGCAGCTTATCGCTGGTGATTGATGAACTGGACCAAATCGTCCAGCAAGAACAAGCCGAACATGATGTAAAACAGAAGATCCTGACCGATCTACGTCATCTTGAGAAAGTCGTCGCCAGTAAAATTGCTGAAATTGAATCTGAGCTGGAAAAACTCTAAATCACACCGACAACCCAAACGCTAAGAAAGTCCAACAATGCGTCGTGCTGTTCGGCACGACGCCCTGCTAATTTCCCATTAGATCCGCGTTATCAGGCCACTGCCACGCAAACGCCTCCATCAGCGCTTGCCACTGAGTGTCAATCGGCGCCGTCACCGTTAGAGACTCACCAGACACAGGGTGTTTAAAACGCATCTGGCTTGCGTGCAACAGTAAACGGTGACAATCAAAGTGGTGGCGAAAAACTCGGTTGTGTCGTCCATCGCCATGAGTGGTGTCGCCAATGATCGGATGGCTGAGATGATGCATATGTCGACGTAACTGATGTTTGCGACCGGTATGCGGCTGCATCGCCACTAAACTATACCGGCTGGTCGCATAACGCCCCGTCGCAATGGGTAACTCTATCTTCGCTAATGGCTGATAGTCGGTGATCGCCGATTTCGCTTCCGGCGCTTGGCTGGCATGCTTATCGGCAATTTTGTCTTGCTCTTCCACCAGCGGATAGTCAAGCTGGCCGGCGTCTGCAATCCAGCCTCGGACGATGGCATGATAGCCCTTTTTAATCTGGTTATTGGCAAACTGTGGCATCATCGCCGAGGCAACATCACTGGATAGGGCAAACACCAAGACGCCAGAGGTGGGTTTATCTAGCCGGTGGAGTGGATAGACATGTTGACCAATTTGATCCCGTAAAGTTTGCATCACAAAACGGGTCTCACCTTTGTCCAACCAAGAGCGATGAACCAGCATGCCGGCAGGCTTATTGACCACCACCAAGTGATCGTCTTGATATAAAATACTAAGCGGTAGGTCTGTCATTGATCGGCAAACAAGCTATCAATCCGCACAACCACAGCGACCACCTCACGATGCCCGGCCTGCTCTTTCATTGCCTCTTCCACATAAGGTGAAATTTCACAGTTACGCGGTAAGGTCTGCCCAGCGTCAATCAGTGCACGCATCTTAGGTACAAAAATCCATTGCAGCCATTCGTGACATGCCAAGGTATCGACAGCAAAAGGCTCAGTGCTCGCAAGACGCTCAGCCGACGGTGGCGTCGTTTGCCATAGCGCGTGATCATTTAGCACTTGTTCCAACTCATCAAGAAGTTGGATACATTGAAAGTGAAGACTCATTGATATCCTCATCACTTAGTGTTTACGGAAACGGCGAAGCATACCATGATCAAGCGAAAGACAACACGTACAAGGCAAGCATCTGCTGGGTGAAAACTGATATACTCCCGCCCATCAAGCGAAAACAGCGAGCGGATACCATGGAATCTTTTCACGCGCTGAGCACCCTTTTTGATCATGCCCAGTGTCAGTTTAGCGTCTACGACTTAGGCCGACGTGTTTGCCTTCTCGACGATGCAGAGTTTCGGGCCGTTGAGGCGAATCAACAACCTTACCCTTACCCACTGCGCCATCATGCGCATATGGCTGTCGCGTTCTGGCCAAAAGGCGGCGCACCTTGGGTATGGTTTTTGAAAATGCCACTGGATGAGCGAGGGCTACTCAGCCACACCGCGATGGGCGACTTTCTGCAATATGTCAGCGCGGCCATGGGGGAGAATTTAAGCGCAACGCCGAACAAAGCGCAGCGTGAGAAGCTGGCTAACAACCCTTACACCTTCACCCCAACCGATGACAAGATGGCGATGTTTCATGCTTCGCTCACCTACTCGCTCGGTCGTCCCGCTAGCCAATATTACGAACAGGCTCAACACTATTTAAACGGTGAACTCGGCTGGGATAACTGGCAAGGCGTTGGCCTACAAGGCTTGGCAGATATTTGCGTGCGTATGCACGAGCAAAACAATGCCACGCGAGTAAGAAAAGCGATCGCCAATATGCCAACCACGCCGCAATATGCATTGTTGGGATGCTTGGAGCACTGCGCCTTGAGCGACAAGCTTGCTGCCACCTTGCGTACGCTATTTAGCGATTTGTGTGAGAGCCAAGAAGTCGACCTCTTTTTCATTAGCGCACTATTGCGCGCCCATGCGGGTGCACCAAAAGCACAGCGCGATCAATTGATCCGTGCCGTATTAGCTAAACGCGCACTCCACCATCAAGAGATCTTTGTCGCCATCGCGGGGCGGTGCTGGGATGGATTAACCGATGATGCGGTATTGGATGCCTTTTTAATTGCGATTGCCGACCAACATGACCCGGCGCTATTCCAACAAATCTATGCCGATCTGGTGATGATGCCTGAGCTTCGCGGTGCATTATTAAGCCGCTTGCATGGCAATACCTCTCCGGCACTGACTCAGGCGATGGCTCGTCTGCAATCGGCAGTGAAGCAACCCCATCATGATCACTGATCTTGTTACCCTGTTACTCGTCTTTGTCGTCGCAATGCTGTTTTGGCAACAGCGGCGGCAAAGCGAGCACGCGCATCGATACATTCAGCATTATTGCCAACATATGGGACTTCAGGTGTTATCCATTGCGCGCGGTAAGCACCGGCTCACACACACCGATCAGGGCTGGCGCTGGGTAACACATTACTGGTTTGAATTTTCATCGACCGGGCAAGATAGCTATACCGGCCATGCGCAGTTGCGAGGATTTCGCTTAAAAAGCATCGACACGCCGGTCCATACCATGCCTATACAGTAGTGCCCATGCCGACCCAATCGCGCCATATTCGCGCAAGTGGATAAGCTGTACTAGAGTAACAGTATGATGCACACGTCGCGCGAGCAGTACGTGACAGGGAGTCACCGGAAAAGATGGGGTAACCGCTCATGTTTACCGGCTACAAAAAGGAAGGGCGCAGCTTGCGCCGCGCCCGAGAGTTTTACTTGCAGCTATCCTGCTACTAAAAGGTGCTCCCTGCATCATTCCTTGATCAGTCGCCGATTCCTTCAGCGTCGTTCCATGTCTCTCCGTCTTGGAGGTGTCCTTTCGTCATCCTGACAAACCGAAATTCCCGTTTTCGATAAGCTCTCCATCCTGGAGGTGTCCATGACTTCGTCCTGAAGTATTCCTTAAGCCCCCATCCTGGGTTGTCCTAAGTCTTCCTGACGTACAAGCTTCCTGCTTGTAGAGAACGGTTCCATCCGATGTCCTTCTGCAATCCTTGCCAGCGCTTCATCCTGAAGTACTGCCTCATCCTGAGGTACCGAGTCCGTGGTGATTCCTGTTCCCTGTGTCAGTTCCCTTCCGACACCGATAAGATTACGCGACTGAGCCTTTGGCACAAGGCATCACAACGTGCGCGATGTCTCAATTTTATCCCAAAACTAAAAGCTACCCCCTTCTCGTTTAACCCGGTACGATTCTGCTTTTCTCCCACGACTTTGTAAGAGATATCTCACAAGCGAACCAGCACTTTGTCCCTACCAGAGTACAAGGCAAGCTGTCTAGAGGATTGCTATAGTCAAATAACGGATGCATAGACTAGGTTTGAGGAGCGACAATGGAAACTTTCCAGCACGATTTAACGCACTTATTTGAGCAATTAGGCCTAGCAAGCGATCAGCAGGCTATCGAGCAGTTCTTAACCAGCCATTGTCTGGTCGATGGTCAATCTTTGGTAGATGCGCCGTTTTGGAACACCGCCCAACGGACTTTTATCCATGAGGCGTTACAAGAGGATGCCGATTGGGCCGAACAAGTCGACACCCTTGATGCTTTGTTGAGAAAATCTTAGATTACGACGAGGTCAGCGCGGCAGCGAGTTAGCCAAGCGCACGTATTAATGAGATTGAGAATCACGATGAGTTATCAAGCGGCACTAGAACGCGCAATCCACACCTTGGTCCAAAAAGGGCAATCAGTCACCGTGGCAAAGCTGAAAGCACAGCTTGATACCCCGGTGCCGTTGCCCCTCATTATTCAAGCGGTAAAAAGTGCCAAATCTAATTCACCGTTACCCGACATGGCCGAGGCAGAGACTGCTCCTTCAGAGGCAATGCGAATTGCGGCGCTCGAGCAGCACGTCTCCCAGCTGACGGCTCGTCTGAGCGAATTGGAAGAGCGCTTAAGTGAGCTTGAAGTCCCACGAAAGGTTTGAGACCAGACGACAAGCCTCGCACTTGAACAGGAAAATATCGTGTAGTGGTGTTTCCAATCGCCACTGTCCACCACATTTAGGACAAGGGCGCGCTAGCTCACTGTCCTTATCTTTACCACCGACACGGTATTGATAGTAATACGTGGGAATACCCGTGAGGTATTCAATCCGTCCACGCAAATCCCAGCCGCGTTGGAACAATCGAGTTTGCGGGTTTTCTAGCTCGTTAAGCCCAGCAAACTCCGCATCACTGGCACCCGCCATCTGCAATTCATCACACGCTTGCCATTCCGTTTGCCACTTGATTACAGATTTGTGGTCACCATTAAAGGTCGCGGGTAAGCGATATAAAGGAATCGGCAGCAAGGTATCGCCACACCGTAATGGCGAGCAGGTGTGCACAAAGGTGGTGTATAGCACCTGCCAGCTCGGCGAGGTGCTCGGCGCCGCTTGTTCGGAGTTAAGGTCGCGACCTAAAAGACGTACCTTAGGCTGAGTCAAACAGGCCTCGGACAGTTGATTCAATGCTCGCTTGACTTGAGGGCTATGAAATTTTGGCTGCAACGCATCTTCATCCGGACAAACAACCCGAAGCTGAAACTGCCCTTCTTGCATCAGTATCGGAAATTCACGCCCCAACACCTGACCGTTGTAACGCAACGCATCCATCAGGCCATTAATCGCTCGGTCAACCGCGCTTACCGTTGTATTGTCGAAGCACTCGAAGGTTAGCTCGGTGAGGATCATGATACATCAACCTCTAACGCCTCAATGAATTGCTCAACATCGTCTGCCAACACCTCTCGTGAGCCTTTATTGAGTACTTCTCTCACCACTTGGCCCGTCACATTATCAATAGCAATAATCGTCATTTCATCATCAGTGGTCGCAATAAATACACTCGGGGAGCATTTACGCTGACGCTGCATCATTAAATGCCCAAGAATGTTTTCTTGTAAGCGGGCCAAGTCATCTTCATTCCACACTTGCAGTAAATTGAAGCGCTCACCGCCAAAGTGCACCGGCAAATCTGCGCAGTACATAAAGTTATAAAAGTCTTTAATGTCGCTGTGCAGACGTAACTCAATCGCGTGCTCCACGTTGGTGAAGTCTGCCAAAGTATCACGCTGAACCGGTTGCCATTGTACTTGGTGGGCATTTTCGCTCTCCACACACGGTGACGCTAAGCCTAAATACGCCTCCGTGCACGGCAAGCACTGCTGCACCTTTCGCCATTTGGCAACATATTTCTGGGCTAGCGCCCAAAGGGCGTTATGTAATGTGTTCTCCATTAGCAACCTATAGCAAGATTCAGTAAACTTTACCCATTCTACTTGAATCGATGGCAAATCCGTATGAGCAATTACCAAGATGCCGATGCCCTAGCCGGTCTGTCGCTAGGCCAACACACTGACTACCCGACGCAATACGACCCGTCACAGCTACGCGCCGTCCCGCGTGAGCTGAATCGTCAAGCCATTGGCCTGAGCAATGAGACTGTGCCCTTTACCGGCTATGACACCTGGACACTTTATGAGCTGTCTTGGTTAAACCAAAATGGCCTACCGCAAGTGGCCATCGGTGAGGTACGCCTACCCGCTTCGAGCCCAAACTTGATTGAGTCTAAATCGTTTAAACTGTATTTAAACAGCCTCAATCAAACCCGCTTCGAGAGCTGGCAAAAAGTCGCCGATGCACTACAGAAGGATTTGTCTGCCTGTGCAGGCGAAGAGGTGGATGTGACCCTATCGCCACTGAGCGAACTGGAAGGCGAAACCATTGCTGGAATGGCCGGTGAGTGCATCGATCATCAAGATATCAGTATTGATGATTATACTTTTAACCCTGATTGGCTCGATGGCGCCGCGCAAGGGGCGATTGTGTCAGAAACGCTGCACAGCCACTTGCTAAAATCCAATTGCCTGATCACCAACCAGCCTGATTGGGGGTCGGTACGCATTGCCTATAAAGGGAAAAAGATTAACCGCGAGAAGCTACTGCGTTATCTCGTGTCCTTCCGTGAACATAACGAATTCCACGAACAATGTGTGGAACGGATTTTCATGGACATCATGCGTTTTTGTCAGCCAGAAAAGCTCACGGTTTACGCGCGTTATACACGTCGTGGCGGACTCGACATCAACCCTTATCGCACCAACATGGGTAAAACGCCGAGCGAAAATAACCGACTCGCCCGTCAATAACTATGATTCAGCGACGTCTCGTTGCGGCCTATGTGCCGCAACGTTGAGTCAGCGCGCAGACATGGCTGTCTCAAACTGGCAGCCTTCATTTTTGTTCAGACGCATTTTTGAGGATAGCGCATGCGCTTTAGCCGCCCCTTCCTAGGCCTGCTCTTATGGTTAACGTCGTCCATGGCGTTGGCTTCTATCCACTCCTCACCTGTACTAACCAATGCAGAAGAACTGTTAGCCACCGCGCCTGAGCAATCGTTAGAGATCAGTAACCGTTTCTTAGCCCAGCGACGACTCACTACGGGTGCAAACCGCTCTCACGTCAATAACGATACCGATCGCTCAATTCGCACCCCCTTGCATACGGTGTACGCCTATTTGATCAGTGCTCGTGCTTACGCACACCTTGAGCAACCGCTAGAAGCCAAAGCGGCATTACAAAAAGCCTATCAAGTCGTCGAAGAGCACGAGCTCAAACACACACTGGTGCAAGTGATGCTGACCGAAGCGTCCCTTACTTGGCATTTAGTCGGCGATGATAAACAGGCATTACATAAACTGGATGAAGTCGATGCAGCATTGAATGCGCTTCCTGATAACAGCCTCAACATCCACGACGTGCGTTTTAACAGCGCCTTGTTGCGCGCCAATATTCTCGCCGCCACGGCAGACAGTGAAACGGCGCTCATCGCTTATGAGCGTGCACGTAGCCAATTATCCACTCACCCGGAAAACCTGCGTGATAAAGTCGAGTTTCAACTTTCGTTGGGGACTTTCCTACTCGATGAAAAACAGCATGAAAGCGCATTGACCGAGTTGCTCAGTGCGTTTTGGATAGCCAGTGAAAATGAGTACACCGCGCTTATCGCTCGCGCTAACATGCAACTTGCGCAATTGTACTTTCAGCAAGGCGTACTCAAACAAGCCCTCGAGCACGCGAACCAAGCAGCAGCGTTTTTTGAACACTTTTCACTGAGCCGTCAGCTTTCCGCTTCCCAGCGTTTATTGGCCGCGATTTACGAACAACAAGCGCGTTATAACTTTGCGTTAGTGCATTACTTTAACGCGCTTGAAATTGAGCAAAACCTGTCCAGACCTAAGCCTCTGGCCGAGGTCCACTTTGCCATTGCAAGAACCTATTTCGAGTTATCTCACTACCCATTAAGCGACCGCTATATTCAAGATACGTTACGCTTAGCCGGTGCAATGCCCAACTCGCAGCTCACAACCCAAGCAATCCTGTTGCAAGGGCAAATTCATTTAGCCCTGTCTAAGCCCAAACTGGCCGAAAAAGAAATCCAAACTGCGCTTGAACAGGCCCAAGCCCAGCAAGACCTCGCCACCGTCACACGTGCGTATCAGGCTTTGTCCGCGGCGTTGGAAGCTCAGGGGCAGTATCAACAGGCACTCGCCATGCAACGCGAGTACGAACGCTTACGCGCCCGTCAAACCGAAACAGAGCAACAAAGCCAAGCCGATACGTTCAAACAACAGCAACGTGTGGTCGAGCGCCAATTACAAATGGACGAACTACAGCGTCAACTCGATGGCGCGCGTCAAGAGCAAATCCATTTGCAAAAAGTTAACTATTTCTTGCTCGGTAGCCTTGGTGTGCTGCTGGTCATCGTCTATTTGCGCCACCGCGCCGCCGTAATACGCCAAATCGAGCTTGAGCAATTGCGTGACGATTTTTATGCCCACCCTCGTACTGGACTGCGCAACCTACGGATGCTCAATGCCAAGCTGCCCCGTTCGTTAGAAAAAAGTAATGCTAATTTTGAGCAATGGTACTTAAACGACATGATCCACCAGCCACTTAGTGACCGGCTGAGATTCGCAATGTTTGATGTCGCCTTTTTAAAGGATTTATTTTTGCACCATGGCTATCAATATGCGCAGGATATCGAACGTCAGCTGGGTGAATATCTCTCCGATAAAGTCACGGGAACCGGTCGCCTATATCACTTTGCCGATGCCTTATTCATTTATATTGAAACCAACTGGGAAGAAGATGCCCAACCCGACGCCCTTGCCCATTTTGTTCAATCTTTGATTGAAGATTTTGTCGCTCATTATCATCAGCAACCCGACGACAGTGATCAGGATGATACGCTATCAGCAAATATCAGCCTCTCAACTCAGGTTTGTGTCGGGCTGGCTGAATATCCTTTCTTGCCGCGAGCGTATACCTCGATCAACGATCAGGAATTGATTGAAATTCTCCTCACAGCTACCAATAAAGCATGTGAGCTCGCGGAGCAAAGTGGTGATAGCCATTGGGTACATTTAAGCGCCATTGATACCGCGCCTGCCGCCAGCTTCGTCAATACCAACTTACGACATGCCTGCCTGCGCGGTATTGACTCCGGGTTAGTGAAGGTTAAAACGTCAGCGAACACATCAATTAACTGGCAGACGGATCACGAATCTGATAAAAAGCGAGGGTTAATTATTGATGATTGAAGCAATAAGTCGGTATAGCTAGAGGCGTTTGGCTGGCGAATCCCGCCGCCTGTTGCGTCATCGCAAATGTTGTCAGGTGTATCCCCGAGAAATGAATAAGTCCAATCCACAGCCGGTAACGGCAGGCACCGCGTCTGCGGTCCAAGAAGATACGCCATACGCGTATCGGGACTTGGCCTTAAAATCACGTCGTGAGATCCATATTCTCAAGCGCTTGGTGACTCGCTTTGTCGCGACCTGTACCGGAAAAAGCTCGCTACTCGATAAAAAGTTGGCTGAATTCCGTGAGCTGTTACATGTTACGCAGGATGTCAGCCCTCTGATCCCGCGGTTAGCGATTATAGAACGCATGGTGGGTCAGCACGATATGACACAAAAGAAAGTCGAGTCGCATCTTAGTGCGCAGTTTCATGCTAGTGGCGAAACACTAAAGCGCGTGCCCGGCTTACCAGCACAACTGAAGCGCGACTTGCGCGATCTTTTATCTCAACCGGCGGACGATCAAACCACCCGCACCCAACAGTTGGTCAAGTTACTCCAACTCTATGAGCGCGCTGTCACCTTGCAAGCGGTACGTCCCAGCGCTCGACACTCGGAGACTACCCTCGAACAGGATCAAATTCGCCGTGTTGCCGATGAATTGCAAAACCTAATCACTGAACTTGATCTCGACGGGGAAGCAGGTCAACGCTTGCTCGATATTCGTCAACAGCTACTCGACGCACTCTCGCCTGCGACCATCATTGCACTCACGTTAGAATCGCTCAAGCTCATCCTAGAGGCGACACATGCCGAGCGGCGGGCCTCGCAAGCATTTTTGGCGCAAGTGAATGATAATCTGATTGCGATCAGCCAACAAAATACCCGCGCTTACGACCATGCCCACAGCTTGCGCCAAGACCATCAGCGTATTGATACCCTGCTGGGCGGCACTATCGCTAACATTGAACGCGATCTGAATGCACCTAGCGCCGATGCCACTGCACTGAGTCGCTCGTTAGCGCATGCGCTGGCCGATCTCAAAGCGCTCGCCGACGAGAATAAAGCGCTTAAAAATCGCGAGCAGTCTTTGGTTGAACAACTGGCGCATAATCAAAACCAACTAAACGCAGTTGCCGAACAAACCATGGATCAAAGACGCCGCTTGGGCGACCAAGAGCGTAAGCTGTTACTCGATCCGCTCACTCGAGTCTACAACCGCGCGGCAATGCACGACCGTCTTGAGCATGAATATCGTCTATGGCGTAAATACCAACATGACTTCTGTCTCGCGGTGATCGACATCGATCACTTTAAAGAGGTGAATGCCCAATTCGGTCACCTTGTCGGTGATAAAGCTCTCAAGATTATCGCACGCAGTATTTATCAGTGTCTGCGTGATACCGACTTTATCGCTCGCTTTGGTGGCGAAGAGTTTGTGGTTTTACTGCCTGATGCGGATGAAAAGACCCGTACCGATATTCTGGCCAATGTGAGCCATACCATTCATAAGTTGCCGTTGAAATTCAAAAACCAACGCGTCTCGATTACCGCATCGATTGGTGCCACGCTCTTCTCCGGCTCAGACACACCAACACATGTACTTGAGCGTGCCGACCAAGCCCTCTATCAAGCGAAAAACGCCGGTCGCAACCAAATCATTTGGTGTTAATTTTTTCTGGTCAATCTGCCAACCTGTGTGTATTTTTAATTAACACACTGATTTTTATAGCACCGCTCTGCCCTTCCTAATTTGTCTTCAAGAGGTTGTCGCTATGATCACACACATTAGCCCTATCGGCACCATGGACCTGCTTTCTCAAATCGAGGTTGATCGTCTAAAAGCGAGTGCAAGCAGCGACTTATACCGCCTTTATCGCAATTGCTCACTGGCCGTTCTGAACTCAGGCAGCCACACCGATAGCTCCAAAGCCTTGTTGGAGAAACATACCAACTTTGAGATCCGCGTATTGCGTCGAGAGCGGGGAATCAAACTAGAGCTGGTGAATCCACCCGACCATGCATTTGTCGATGGAAAAATTATTCGCGGTATTCAAGAACATATGTTTTCCGTCTTGCGCGATATTATCCATGTCAATGTACAGCTCGAGCATAGTCCGAATCTCAACCTCACTAGCTCCGCTCATATCACCAACCTGATCTTTGGCATCTTACGCAACGCAAAAACACTGCGGCCGCGAGTCGACCCTAATCTCGTCGTCTGCTGGGGCGGTCACTCAATCAATGATATTGAGTACCAGTACACCCGAGAAGTTGGTCATGAGCTGGGATTACGTGAGCTAGACATCTGCACAGGGTGTGGCCCCGGCGCGATGGAGGGGCCAATGAAAGGCGCCGCGATTGGACATGCGAAACAGCGTATCTACGATAGTCGCTTCATCGGTCTTACCGAGCCATCTATCATTGCCGCCGAGCCACCGAACCCCATGGTCAACGAGCTAGTGATCATGCCTGACATCGAAAAACGCCTTGAAGCTTTTGTCCGTATCGCCCACGGCATTATTATCTTCCCTGGCGGGGCAGGGACCGCTGAAGAACTGCTCTACATTCTCGGTATCATGATGCACCCAGAGAACCGTGAACAACCACTACCCATTGTGCTAACTGGGCCAAAAGAAAGCGAAGACTATTTCCGCAATATCGACACCTTCATTCGCGAAGTCCTTGGCGACCAAGCGACTCGATATTATGAAATTGTGATTGACGATCCGGCCAAAGCCGCGCGTTTAATGAAAAATGCGATGCCAGCGGTAAAAGAACACCGTAAAGCCACTGGAGATGCATACTCCTACAACTGGTCACTCAAAATCGAGCCAGAATTCCAACTGCCATTTGAGCCGACCCATGCCAACATGGCAAATCTGAATCTGCATATGAACCAACGTCCTGAACTGCTGGCATCGGCATTGCGCCAAGCATTTTCAGGTATTGTGGCAGGTAACGTTAAAGATGAGGGGATCCGTAACATTGAGCAACATGGCCCGTTTAAAATTGACGGTGATAAAGTGCTGATGGCGAAAATGGATAAGCTGCTGCAAAGCTTTGTCGATCAGCAACGAATGAAATTACCTGGCACTGAGTATGTGCCTTGCTATCAAATCGTCTCTTAATCCCATCGGGCGGCTTTGCCCACCCGTGTAAACTGGTACAATGGGCAGCATGCTGCTCATTGTTACCGGTTAAGTCTATGTCCAAGCTTCACGTTGTTATCATTGATGCCATGAACCTCATTCGTCGCGTTCATGCCGCCCAACCCGATACTCATACCCTTGAGGCAACCACACAGACCTGCCTGAAAACACTCGATAAAATCATCAGTCACAGTGAGCCCAGCCATATTGTTGCGGTTTTCGATCATACAGGCCAAGACAGAGGTTGGCGTGCCGATATCCTACCTGAGTACAAGCAGGGACGGAAACCCATGCCCGCCGACCTCGAACAAGGGTTGGACACCATTCAAGATGCATTCTGGCAGCGTGGTGTAGACTCCTTGCTCTCACAAGGAGATGAGGCTGATGACATGATCGCAACGCTCGCATTAAAAGTCGCGGCCCATCGCGAACAAGTCACCATAGTTTCCACCGATAAAGGCTATTGCCAACTCTTACAGCCAACATTGCGGGTACGGGATTACTTCCAACATCGCTGGCTTGATTTGGCATTTGTGGAAAAGAGTTTTGGCGTTCGCCCTGAGCAGTTGTGTGACTTCTGGGGGCTCGCCGGCATCAGCAGCAGTGAGATCAGCGGCGTGCCGGGTATTGGCCCGAAAAGCGCAGCCAATTTACTGTCCCAGTATGGCGATCTCGACGCCATACTTTCGGCTAATGATCTGGCTGAAAAGTGGGCGAAGAAGTTAGATGGTCACCACGATCTCGCACGCAAATGTAAGGCCGTGGCACAACTAAAAACGGATATCCCACTGGGCTTTAACCTACAGGATATCCGCTTTCAGCCCACTACAGTCAGTGCCTAACCATTCAGCGAGTGTTGACGTTTTACACGACGTAAGTACACGGTGATTTCTTCACGATCGTGATAAAGGTGTTTCGCCTTCATCTCGTAGGGAATGTTGTGCTGCTTTAAAAACTCACCCAAGGTGTCGAGGTTATAAGAAACCTGCTCATATCGACGGCTCATGGGCAGCTTCAAGTTGAACATGGCCTCTTTCGCCCATCCTGCAATCAACCACTCCCCCATGAGTTGAGCGACGCGGGAGGGTTTTTCGATCATGTCACAGACCAACCAAGTCACATTTTTTCTCGTGGGCTCAAACTTAAAGCCATCTTCGGCATGATGGAATACTTGGCCAGTTTCCATCAAGCTTTCATCCATCGCGCCGTTATCAACCGCATGCACAAACATCGAACGCTTCACTAACTGGTAAGTCCAGCCGCCGGGACAAGCCCCCAAGTCGACCGCCCATAATCCGGGCGCGAGTCGCGTATCCCACTCTTCTTTAGGAATAAAGTGATGGAACGCTTCTTCTAACTTTAAGGTCGAGCGACTCGGTGCATCGGCAGGAAATTTCATACGCGGGATGCCCATGTAATGCGGTGAGTTATTGGTGGTCAATGAGTAACCCACAAAGCATGTCCCCGGCGCGATAAAGCAAAGATGAATAACCGGCTTTTTAGGATTGTCTTTTGCTAACATCACGCCCTGCTTTCGCAGTGCCTGACGCAATGGAACGGTGAACTTACGACAAAACTTCAATAAGGCTTTCGCCTCGTCATTATCAGGCGTCTCCACCCGCAAGTCTCCCGCTTTGGGCAGCGCATCTGCAACAGCCAAAATCGGAGAAATTCGGTCGTCCGGATCCAGATCAGAGAGCGATGCGGTCACCGCAATCATTTGCCGGGCAAAGATCAGGGAGTCGAGCGGCAGATCACGAACAATCTGCTCAGCCTCACCGTCTTGGTAGCATTCAAACAGCACATAGGCGCTGTTGTTAATCACTCGCGGAAATCCGTAAATACCCAGCTCAGTGGTTTTTTGTTGAATTTCCGCCGCACAGTCTTTTTCAAACCCTGCACGACAGTAAAGCAAAACCTGATTCATGACTTCCTCTGGTTTGGGTCACCGTCACGATTACCGTGACAAAAAACAAGCTGCGCATTATATATGCCAAGCGGTTAGGAAAGAAATGCCAACCCTGACGATTTTGGTTTACTGGCGACCTGCGCGCCATGCCCCAAACGCCAATGCGCCCCAGCCGACTAAAAAGCTTAGCCCACCGAGCGGGGTGACAGGCCCGAGCCAAGTCATGTGTGTCAATGCCAAAAGATACAAGCTGCCACTAAAACAGAGTATCCCAACCCACCATGCGATACCCGTTGTAACTACACAGCGCTCAGGCAGCTGAGGCGCAACCGCCCCAAGACACAACAACGCCAAACTGTGCCACATTTGATAATTGACGCCGGTTTTAAAAATCGCGAGCTCATAGTCGTTGAGCGTCGCTTTCAGGCCATGTGCGGCAAATGCGCCGAGCGCCACCGCTAATCCGGCACCAAGCGCCCCTGAAATAAGCCAATACTGACGCCTCATCAATTTGCTCCTTGTTGGTGAATAAACTGGCACAGATGCGAAACGGCGGTTTGGCGATTTTGCATCTCTGTCAGTCCCGAGGCTTTGCGAGGTTTAAAGCTATGATCGCCATCGGGCAAGAACGCGACCTCGACACTGGGCGATAGTGAATAACTCACCACCTCTTCTTGGCGGCCAAAGGTGTCTCGCTCACCTTGCAAAATCAATACAGGACGAGTGACTGACGCTAAATGTTCGCCCTTGTATTTTTCAGGTTTGCCCGGCGGATGAAATGGAAAGCCCAGACAGATCACACCTGAAACACTTGGATTTTCGGTTAAATGACTGGCCATTCTGCCCCCCATCGATTTACCGGCCAGCCATAAACGGCTGGTCGCAGGACGCAGACAGTTAACCTGCTCAATCACAGCTTCAAAACAGCTCAGCAGAGCAGGCGCACGGTCTGGCGGGCGTTTTTTACCATCGACTTTTCGCTTATCCATGTAAGGGAAATTAAATCGTACCACACAAGTATGCTCGCTCAATCGTACTGCCATATCGGCCATAAATTCATGATCTTTGTCCGCGCCCGCACCGTGAGCAAAAATAATCCAATCCGTTGCTGTCTGCTCACCATCAATCAAAAGTTCTGTCATAAATTCATCTTCTCCTGCTCTTTCGCAGCCGTTTCTAGCATCCACTCTCGAAATGCCGCAATCCGACCGGTTTCCGCATCACGCTGTTGGCTAACCAAGTAAAAGCCATTGTCACTTTTAAGTACTTGTTCAAATGGATGTACAAGTCGTCCTGACGCCAATTCAGGTTGGGATAACACATTATTACCTAGTGCGACACCTTGGCCGTGGGCTGCCGCTTGTAACACCATGGAAGAGTGACTAAAGATAGGTCCATGTTCCAAATTGATATCCGTCAGGTGATGCGCCTTCGCAAATGCTTTCCACTCTTTGCGTGAGCGATCGTGCAGTAACACATGGTGTTTGAGATCATCAGGACAAGTCAGCGGCTTACCGGACTCTAACAGTAAGGGCGAGCAAACCGGGAGTAGGCACTCTTGGTATAAAAGATCGCAACGTAGCCCCGACCAATTCCCTCGGCCGTAGTAAATAGCCACATCCACATCATCCGTCAGTGATCCGTCTTCCAAATCAACTGCTTTTATCCGAACATCGATATCGGGATGCGCTTTATTGAAATCAGCTAAACGAGGCACCAACCATTGAATAGCAAAACTCGGCGGAAGACTGATGGTGAGCGCCCCTTTCGCACTCCGCTCCAATACTTTATCGGTCGCATAGGAAAGCTCGGAAAAAATATCTTTAATATCAAGAAAGTAACTCTGACCTTCTTCGGTTAGCAGCAAAGATCGGTTGCGACGCCGAAAGAGCTTAAGGCCAAGGAACTCTTCCAGCGCTTTGATTTGGTGGCTAACTGCAGCCTGAGTCACAAAAAGCTCTTCGGCAGCCCGTGTAAAGCTTAAATGTCGCGCCGCGGCCTCAAACACTCGAAGCGCGTTTAGCGGTGGGAGACGCCTTGCCATAAACAGCTCACCTCTTGTCATTAGTTTTTCTAATCGTTGCCATTATAAATTGTCGATTGCTGATATACCAGCAACCTCCTATAGTGCATCCCGCATCCACAAGTGACGTCTCTCTATTTAAGACTGTTTCCGTGGTTGCGATGTTGTGTTTGCATTTGTCTAACACTGGTTAGACAGGTAGTCGTATCTACCACTTTTAACTTCCTGTATTTTGACATTGTCTGTCATTACATATTTGTTGGCACTGAGCTTTGCTCAGTGCTTTTTTTTGTCTGTTTGATAACGCCTATCCACGCGATGCATTCTCTGAGCGATAAAGTTACTTGAGTTCCAGCCAAGAGATAGGGATCATAAGCAAGATTCAGTTTGGACAGCTCGTACTATGACGCAACATTTCGATATTCACGCACTACGCGCCCAATTTCCTGCCTGCGAAAATCCGGACTGGGTGTACCTCGACAGTGCCGCTACGGCACAAAAGCCCCAAGCAGTGATTGATGCCATCAGTGATTTTTATTCATCGCCATTAGCTAATGTACATCGTGGCCAGCACCAAGCGTCACTCACTGCAACCGAGAAGTTCGAACAAGCGCGTCGGGATGTCGCAGCATTTATTGATGCCAAACCCAATGAGATCATCTGGACACGAGGCGCCACCGAATCGATCAATTTATTGGCTTACAGCCTGAGCCAACATTTCACTGCACAGGATGAGATCTTGGTCAGTGAAATGGAGCATCACGCCAACCTGGTTCCATGGCAATTAGTCTGTGAACGCACTGGCGCGACCTTAGTCAAAATCCCCTGCTGTCCGCTCACCGGCCAGCTCGATTTACATGCGTACCAACAAGCACTGAATACTCACACGCGGATTGTTGCTGTCAGCCATGTCAGCAATGTTACGGGTACCCGCCATCCTATCGAAAAGATGACTGCCATGGCGCATCGTTATGGTGCAATTGTGATCGTTGATGGTGCACAAGGTATAGTTCATGACCCCATCAGCATGGCTGAGCTTGATGCTGACTTTTACGTGTTTTCCGGCCACAAGTTATACGGGCCAACGGGGATTGGCGTGCTTTACGGCAAACACGATAGTCTCGCCGCACTGCCCGCTTTTCACGGCGGTGGCAAAATGATCACTGACGTAAGCTTTGAGCAGCATACTCTCGCCCCGCTCCCTGCTCGCTTTGAGGCCGGTACCCCAAATGCGGCTGGAGCGATTGGACTGGCAGCCGCGATCCAATGGTTAACACAATATGACTTGCGCGCAATAGACGCTCATCTCAGCACCTGTTATCAAGCTCTTGTCGAGGGTCTGAAGCAACGTCCTGCCATTCAGCTTATCTGTCCACAACCGCATAGTACTATGGTGTCTTTCGTGGTGGATGGCGAGCACCACGCGGACATTGCTGAGCTACTCGGCCAACAAAATATCGCGGTGCGTTCGGGCCATCACTGTGCGCATCCGTTTATTAAGGCGCTCAATATAGAGGGCACAGTCCGTGTATCTTTGGGTGCCTATAATAGCCAAGAAGACATTGACCGCTTCCTGACTGCACTGGATAAAACGTTATATTTACTCGGTGTTTAATCGCTAATTAATAGGATTCATGATGGACTTACCCTCTCACCCATTTGGCAGTGAGCTCGACCAACACACCGTTGCCGAGATGCTGGCACAACACACCAACTGGGAAGACAAATACCGCCAGCTTATTATCTGGGGAAAACGTTTACCGTCCTTCACTGACGCGCAAAAACAGGCTGCGAGCCAAGTATCGGGCTGTGAAAGTGATGTGTGGTTTTTGCACCACAAAGACGCGGAAACGCACTACTTTGCCGCCGACTCCAATGCGCGTATTGTAAAAGGACTGCTAGCCGTGGTTCTCGCCTGTGTGAACGGCCAAAACCACACACAGATCGCTCAGTTAGATTTAAATGCGGTCTTCTCGCAAGCCGGGCTTGCACACCACCTCAGTGAATCACGCACCAATGGCTTGCACGCCATCGTGCAACATATTCATTCCGAGATTAAATAATCAAGCGTAAACAGGCGGATAGCAACAATAAACACAGCAAAAAGCCTGTTTACCCCACCCACTCAATTGCCTAACAATCCATTCATATTTAGCCACTAAGCTATCTTAAGACCACCAAAACGCAATCGATAACATCGCCAATAATTTGGTTATTTTAGTCACTAACAATCGATCAACTGGAAAACTAAAAATGAACAATTTTTTTACATTTGATTTCATTTTTGCGGTTAATCATTGACATAGATCTCGAATAGATAAAAGAACGCGTTTTTACTTTGCGTAATTTCTCAAATTCGTTAGGTTAAATATCGGCGGTCATAAAAGGGTCACACCTTCACGATAGACTGCCCAACAACAGTGACAGAAGRTATTAATCATTATTGGCATAGGTCTTGCTGTTACTCATAGACAATAAGGATGACTGTAATTCTGGCGTGAGTGGTTCCAGATGCGGCTTCAGGCATCTCGTTTAATTTGCTTGTTGTAGTGAATGGAGTCATACATGAAGAAACTGGCATTAGTTACCGGCGCAAAAGGCGGTATTGGTTCAGCGATCACAGAACAATTGGTTCAAGAAGGATACCGCGTGATTGCAACCCACTTCACCGGCGGCCAAAGCTGCGCGCAAGAGTGGTTTGAAGAAAAGAACTTCAATACCGAACAAGTACGCCTTTTTGAACTCGATGTCACAGATACTCAGCAGTGTGCCACACGTCTTGCCAAACTGCTTGAAGAAGAAGGCACCGTCGATGTACTCGTGAACAACGCAGGCATCACACGCGATAGCGTCTTTAAAAAGATGGATGCCACCCAATGGCATGAAGTCATTAATACCAACCTCAATAGCCTCTTTAACGTCACCCAGCCTTTATTCGCCGCGATGTGTGAAAAAGGCGGTGGACGTATCATTAATATTTCATCGGTTAATGGCCAAAAAGGTCAGTTCGGCCAAGCCAACTATGCCGCAGCCAAAGCCGGCATGATGGGCTTTAGTAAGTCACTCGCTGCCGAAGGCGCGCGCGCCGGCGTAACCGTTAATGTGGTTGCTCCTGGCTATACCGCAACGCCTATGGTCACCGCTATGCGTGATGACGTTCTAGAGTCCATCACCAATCAAATACCGATGAAACGTCTTGCTAAACCTGAAGAAATCGCCGCGGCTGTGACCTACCTCGCGAGCGATGCAGGTGCCTATATTACAGGTGAAACGCTGTCGGTGAACGGCGGCTTATACATGCAATAAATCAGGGAACGATGATGGAACGCATTTATATCGTAGCAGCAAAACGTACTGCTATTGGCGCATTTTCAGGGGCGCTAAAAGATATCCCAGCAGGTCAACTGGCCGCTCATGCAATCAAAGGTGCATTGCAGGCTGGATCGCTTAGCGGCGACGTTATCGATGAAGTCATCGTCGGTAATGTGGTCAGTGCAGGACAAGGCATGGGTATTGGCCGTCAAGCCGCCATTTACGCAGACATTCCAGCTAGCGTGCCCGCCTATTCTGTCAATATGGTTTGCGGCAGTGGCATGAAGTCAATTATGGATGCTGTGACGCACATTCGCGCAGGTGACGCACAGGTTGTGGTCGCTGCGGGGGTAGAAAACATGTCACAGATCCCGTTTGCTGCGGCAGGAAATTTACGCACCGGACAAAAGATGGGCAATTTTGCGATGAAAGACTTACTCATCAATGATGGCCTTACCGATGTGTACAACCAATATCACATGGGCGTGACAGCCGAAAACGTTGCCAAAGAAGTCGGGATTACCCGTGAGCAACAAGACAGTTTCGCACTAAGCAGCCAGCAAAAAGCGATTGCCGCAATCGAAGCGGGCCATTTCAAGCAAGAAATTGTGCCCGTCGAAGTGAAACAGCGTAAGCAAACACTCACCTTTGATACCGATGAATATCCAAAGGCTGATGCCACGTTAGAAGGACTCACCAAGCTACGTCCAGCTTTTGATAAAGAAGGAACGGTCACTGCAGGCAATGCGTCTGGCATCAACGATGGCGCCAGTGCCGTCATTGTTGCCTCTGAATCTGCCGTCGCCAAACATGGCCTGACTCCGCTTGCTGAGATTACTGCTTACGCGCAGCACGGTATTGACCCGAGCGTTATGGGGCTTGGTCCAGTTGGTGCGGTCAATGCCGCGCTCGATAAGGCCAACCTGACTATCGACAACATCGATTTGTTTGAGCTGAACGAAGCCTTTGCAGCCCAAGCGCTCGGTGTGGTTCATCAGTTAGCACAACACCATCAAATCACTCCGGATGCTTTATTGGAGCGTGCAAACGTGAATGGCGGTGCCATTGCACTCGGCCACCCTCTTGGCGCGTCTGGTAACCGGATTGTGGTCACACTGCTACACGAGCTGACCCGAAGAAGCGCCACCTATGGCGTCGCTTCTTTGTGTATTGGCGGCGGCATGGGTACGGCTTTGGTTATCAAGCGTACACAAGCGTAAATGGACATTTGCGACCTTGGGAACTATCCCAGACAACACTATCAGGAGATACACCATGTACACAGATATGTTTAAAGCGTTTTCTGAGCAATCTGAAAAAGCCTTGGCTCCATACGTTAACTTCAACAAATTGGTAGCCAAAAACGTAGAAACTCTTACCGAGCTGCAAATGAATGCCATGCGCACATACAGCCAGCTAGGTCTGGAGCAAATGAAAGCGGCAAGCGAAGTGAAAGACGTATCAACACTGACGTCATTCAGCAGCCAGCAGCTTTCTGCGCTGACAAAACTGTCTCAGCAAATGATGGACGACAGCACCAAGCTGCAAAATATCGCCAAAGAGTTCAAAGAAGATATCGACAAGTTGACTGCCGAAAACATGAAAACTGGCACCCCAGCATAAGGGCAAGGCCACTACAACAGCGCCTGTTGCCTTGTGGGTAGCAGGCCTTTGTGGTGTTTATCCGTTTAAGAGGGCAAGACTATGTTTCATCACTTCTTTTCGGACTACCTTGCCAGGCTGCAAGAACAAAACCAGCAATGGTGGCAGGATCTTGAGCAGGGCAAGGCAGCCGTAAACACACCGTTCAACCAAGCCATGCAGGAAATTAGCCTGCAAGACACTGCTCAGTTGCTGGAAGGTGCGGCTCAACAACCCGCTGCACTTTTACAGGTACAAATGCAGTGGTGGGAACAACAACTTCAAATTTGGCAAAACGCCATGCTCGCGCGCGACAATACCGAAGAGGTCGTCAGCGAAGAGCGAGATGACAAGCGTTTCAAAGACAAAGCATGGCAAGAAGACGTCTTGTACAACTTTATTAAGCAGTCTTACTTGCTGTTCGGGCGCACCTACATGCAAACCATCGATGCTATTGAAGGCCTCGATGAAAAAACCCGTGAGCGCCTTTCTTTCTTTTCACGTCAAGCGATTAACGCTATGGCGCCAAGCAACTATATCGCGACCAACCCTGAACTGTTGAAAATGACATTGGAGTCTCAGGGCGAAAACCTACTTCGTGGTATGGAGCAGCTAAAACAAGACATGGAGTCAAGCGCCGATATTTTGAAAGTGCGCATGACCAACAACAATGCCTTCCGTGTCGGTGACGATGTAGCGAACACCCCAGGGGATGTGGTGTTTAAGAATGAGGTGTTTGAACTCATTCAATATCGTCCTATGACGGAGAAAGTACACGCGACACCCATCTTGGTGGTGCCTCCGTTTATTAATAAGTATTACATTCTCGATTTACGTGAGAAAAACTCACTAGTGCGCTGGCTGGTCGAACAAGGCCATACCGTGTTCTTGATGTCATGGCGTAACCCTTCTGCAGAGCAAGCAGAGATCGGGTTTGAAGACTATGTGACCCAAGGCACTGTCAAAGCGGTTAGTGCTATCGAAGAAATTACAGGACAGTCGCAGATTAACGGCGTGGGTTACTGTATCGGCGGCACCGTACTGGCCTGTACGATTGCATACTATGCCGCGAAGCGCATGAAAGCACGTATCAAGTCGGCGAGCTTCTTTACCACCTTACTCGACTTCTCTCAGCCGGGTGAAATTGGCGCCTATATCAATGACAGCTTGATCCGAGCGATTGAAGCGCAAAATACAGCGCGTGGTTATATGGATGGCCGCTCACTCAGCGTCACTTTCAGCTTGCTTCGCGAAAACAGCTTGTACTGGAACTATTACATTGAGAACTATCTCAAGGGAAATAGTCCTGTCGATTTTGACTTGCTGTATTGGAATAGCGATAGCACCAACGTGGCGGCGAAAACCCACAACTTTATCCTGCGCGATTTGTATCTTGAAAACAAATTGGTGCAAGACAAAGGGGTTAAAGTCGGTGGCGTCTGGATTGATCTCAACAAGATCAAGGTGCCAAGCTACTTCATCTCGACCAAAGAAGATCACATTGCCCTATGGCAAGGCACCTATCGCGGTGCACTGAATGTCGGTGGCAATAAAACCTTTGTGTTGGGTGAGTCTGGTCACATTGCGGGGATTGTTAACCACCCTGTGAAGAAAAAGTACGGATTCTGGACCAACGATAGTCTGCCTGATTCAGCCGATGAGTGGCTCGATAATGCGTCACATCACACGGGCTCTTGGTGGACGCATTGGGAGAAATGGCTGCGAAGCTATAGCCCAGAGGAGCAGGTAGAGCCTTATGCGATCGGCTCTGAGAACTATCCGGTTCTTTATGCGGCACCGGGTGAGTATGTTCGTCAGGTTTTGCCGATTCACACAGAGGCAAAAACCGAACCTGAGCCTGAAGAAGCTAACGCGTAACCAACTACTGTCTCAATAATAAGAATGGCGGCGCAATTGTGGCTCATAGAGAGCGACGGCGCCGCCACTTTATTTCTCCTGCACTATACTCCTCTAATAGTCACGAGAACGCTCAGGAGGCAGTATGAGGCTGATGGTGCAATGGGGATGCGCATTGTTGCTGATCCTTCCAATGCTCACACATGCGCAATCAATCCGCCTAGCATCAGGTGAATACCCTCCTTTTATTTCGCAACACCTACCCAACCAAGGCCCATTAACTGAAATTATTGTGTTGGCCACCGAAGAAGCTAATCTCGATGTGTCTTTTGGTTATTTTCCTTGGCATGAGTCGATGGCGCTGGCTCAGCAAGGTCAGTGGGACGGGACGGTCGGCTGGGCTTTCACCGAAGAGCGCGCACTGGATTTTATCTATTCAGATGCCATTTATACCGAAAGTGCCGTTTTCTTTCATCACCGGGATAAAGCGTTCGATTGGTCAAAGCCCGAGGATTTAGCCGGTCTTGCGGTCGGTGTCGGCCTTGGATATATCGACGTCAAGACACTGAGCCAATTACAAAAAGCCGGTATCGATGTGAAGTTACAAGAATTTGCCAAAGAAGAGGACAAGCTCCACGCCTTATTGAATAATCAGGTTGACCTTGCACTAGGCAACAAAGATGTTTTGCAGCACATCATTAAAACGACGCTAAGTGTAGAGCAAGCTCGTCAGTTAACACATCATCCCCATCCCTTTCGCGTGACTCCCTTACATGTGCTGTTTAGTCGTAAGATTGAACAAAGCTACGATCATTCCCGCGCATTCAACAAAGGGTTACGACGCATAAAAACGGATGGTCGCTATCAAGCAGTTTGGAATCAATTTCGACGGCAAAAAATGTCGGAATAGTCTCAGTTGAAGATTCATCGACATTGGTTTTGGTAAATGTCCGTTGACTTTGGAGTTGTTATGTGGCGATGGCTAATCATTTTATTCGCGTTCAGCCTCCCGGTGGTTGGTGTTGCCACGCCCAATTTGGTGCTCACGTCTGGCGACTACCGTCCATTTATTTCTGATCAATTAGCACATCAAGGGGTGTTGGCGCATATCGTCAAAGAAGCTGGCAAGCAACAGGGCATGGAGATAGAGATCAAGTTTGTCCTTTGGCCGCAAGCAAAAGAAGACGCACAAACCGGTAAAGTACACGGCACGGTTGGTTGGGGCTATACCCCAGAAAGAGAGCGCGACTTTATCTATTCAGCCCCCATTTATACTGAGTCTGTGGTCTTTTTCCACCTCAAAAATCGTCACTTCGATTGGCAGTCTTTAGACAGTCTCAATGGCCTGAATGTGGGAATTAGCGAAGACTATATTGAAGACAACATGTTGGAAACCTTTAACCAAGAAGGTGGTAGCGTCATCATCCGTAAATATCCGAGCGAGCTCGAGAAGGTGAAAAGCCTGCTGACCGGCCAAAGTGATGTGATTGTAGGCAATCAATACGTCATCCATGACGTGGTGCGCAATCAACTTCGCAACGATGAAAGTCGTCACATCACATTTCATCCCAAACCGCTTCGTGTCACGCCTTTACATGTTTTATTCAGCCGTCAACACTCCCAAAGCGCGCTATGGGTCAGTCAGTTTAATCGAGGATTACGCCAGTTAAAGATGAGCGGTGACTACCAGCGCGCTTGGAGTGCATTTCGTATGGGAGAGTATGGGCTGATCGGCATCCCCGCCGAGCAGCCGTAGTTAATCGGCTTGGCGTAGTTAATCGGCTTGGCGTCGTTTATCCGCCTCGATCAATTTGTGTAAAATGCGCGACACCGCGACGAACCCAAAACTGGCCGTCACCATAGTTGCCGCACCAAAACCACTGGCACAATCCATTCGCTTCGGCCCTTGTGCAGATGCCTTGCTTTCACAGACACTGCCGTCAGGTTGTGGGTATTTGAGTTGCTCGCTTGAAAAGACACAGTCAATCCCAAACTTTCGTCCTTGAGTCTTAGTAAAACCGTAAAAGCGACGCAAATTGTTACGCAGCTTCGCCGCGAGTGGGTCTTGAATCGTTTTGGTTAAATCCGCCACTTGGATCTGGGTGGGGTCGATCTGTCCCCCCGCGCCACCCACGGTAATGACTTTGATTTTGTGCCGCTTGCAGTAAGCCAACAAGGCCGTTTTGGGCTTGATGCTATCGATAGCATCGAGCACATAATCAAAGCGCTTGTCGATATACTCAGCAATATTATCCGGCGAGATAAAATCATCAATCACAGTCACTTGGCATTCTGGATTGATTGCTGCCACACGCTCGGCCATCACCTCGCTTTTGCTTTGGCCAATGGTCGCTTTCAAAGCATGGATTTGTCGATTGGTGTTGGTAACACACACATCATCCATATCAATCAGTGTGATGGCGCCAATCCCTGTCCGAACCAGCGATTCCACTGCCCACGATCCCACGCCACCAATACCAATGACACAAATATGGCTCTGGTGAAACACCTCAAGCGCACGGCGTCCATATAAACGAGCCGTACCGCCAAAACGTTGCAGATAGGATTCTGATAGGGATTGTGTCATAACCATAGTCTTCATTGATCGCGCAGACAGGCGTTATACCGACTTGCTGATGGGATGTCTAGCCGGATCCCCTTTGAGGACATCATACAACCAATTGATCACGTGCATAACCGCCGGTGAGCGCTGCTTATACCGCGCGCTATAAAGATAATAGCCATAGCCGCTGTCGATACTTAACCCCAACGGATTCACAATCTGATCGTTTGACAGGGCCGCTGAGGCCATAAAGGTGGGGATTAACGCCATCCCCATCTGTTGTTTTACGCCTTCAAGCGCCATAAAAAAGTGCTCAAAGCCCGCTCCGTATTGCGGATTGCTGTCAGCCAGCCCAAATTGTTGCCAAAATTGCTCCCACAGTGAAGGGCGCGTTAGATGAGATAAAACTGGCACTTCCGATAACAACGCGGCCCGATCCAAAGGTTCTGGCAGCAAGGTCACTGATGCGACAAGCGATAAGTGTTCGTGAATTAAACAGACTCCTTGCGCGCCTGCCTGCTGATGAGGCTGACAGCGGATTAAAATATCCAATTCACTCTCTTTCCCTTGGGGCACATAGTCACTGGCACTGACCACCACAGAAATATCAGGATGCTGCGATTTAAACGCTGGCAGCTGAGGGATCAACCAAAGGCTGGCAAACGAGGGCGGCACCAATAAGCTGACGGACTCTTGCCTTGCACTTTGCTGACGCGCTTGCGCCGTGGCATTGGCAATATCATTGACGCTGACCGATATCATAGTTAAATAAGGCTCTCCGACTCGGTTTAGCCTTACTCCCCCAGCATGTCGCTCAAAGAGTGGTTGACCAATCCCTTCTTCGAGCTGCTGTATCTGCTTGCTCACTGTACTTTGGCTGACATGCAACACCTTCGCGGCTTCTGAAAAACTTCCCGTTTGAGCCACCGCAATCAGTGTTTGTAGCGAGCGCATCGACGGCAAACGCACATTCATCATCCCATTCCTTTTTTGCATACCTGGTGAAAATATATCCTTTGCGGTTTAAAACACAAGTTCACCATACTGAGTTATCACGCTTGCATTGAGGCCCTCGTATGAGTCATGTCTTTCACCGTCACTGTCATCATCTTCCCCCCACTATTGCTAGTGGCAATGGGATGTATTTAACCGACACTCAGGGTAATGAATATCTCGATGCATGCGGAGGTGCTGCCGTCTCTTGCCTTGGACACAATCACCCTGCCGTGTTAGAGGCTATCCACCGTCAACTGGATACTATTCCTTATGCGCATACCGGCTTTTTTACCTCCGCACCGAGTGAAGCACTTGCCGAGAAGCTGGTTGATCTTGCCCCTTCTTCCATCAACCATGCTTACTTGGTTAGTGGTGGATCTGAGGCAATGGAAACCGCCCTCAAGCTCGCTCGCCAGTACTGGGTGGAAGTCGGCGAGCCCCAGCGCCAACATTTTATTGCTCGACGACAGAGTTATCATGGCAACACCTTGGGCGCCTTGTCTGTGGGAGGGAATGCGTGGCGACGAGCTCCATTTGCTCCTTTGTTGATGGACACCAGTCTGATTGCCCCCTGTTACGCCTATCGCGATCAAGGTCCCGATGAAACCGCTTACGAGTATGGTCAGCGGGTGGCCAACGAGCTTGAAGCCATGCTGTTAGAAAAAGGGCCGGATACCGTCATTGGATTTGTCGCAGAACCTGTGGTGGGCGCGACAGCCGGTGCATTGACCGCAGAGGCTGGCTATTTTTCTCGTATTCGCGCGATCTGCGATCAGTACAATATTTTGCTGATCCTCGATGAAGTCATGTGCGGCACGGGACGCACTGGGCGTTTTTTCGCCTTTGAACATGAAAGCATCGTTCCGGATATTGTCGCCATCGCCAAAGGGCTGGCTGCCGGTTATCAACCCATTGGCGCAACCTTAGTCACGGATCGTCTTTATGAAGCGATTGCATCTGGTTCAGGCTATTTCCAACATGGTCACACCTTTATGGCTCATCCAACGGCATGTGCCGCTGCTTTAGCCACGCTCACCACGCTTGAGCAAGAAGGATTAGTTGCCGCGGCGGAAAAACAAGGTAAGGCACTTAAAGCGGCGCTACATCATCAGTTTGATTCACACCCTTTTGTCGGCGACATTCGCGGACGTGGACTGTTTATCGCGTTGGAGCTCGTGGCATACAAAACCAGTAAGCGTCCCTTTTCATCTGATCTCGCGCTCCATCAAACGATAAAACATACCGCCATGCATAACGGGCTGATGTGTTATCCCATGGGCGGCACCATTGATGGTAAGCAGGGGCATCACATCTTACTCGCACCGCCCTATATCATTGAATCAACTCATATCTCGGCCATCATCGACAAGCTAGCACTAACATTAGAGATGTGCTTGCCTTCTCAATAACGATACATTGATAGACGAGGGGAAAAGAATGCAAGACGCAAGGACGATCATGGTTGCCCCCAATGGTGCACGCTTACAGCCCACACACCACCCGAGTGTGCCTGTCACCGGCAAACAGCTTATTCACTGCCTGCACGAATGTGCAGAGGCAGGCGCAACCATGGCACATATCCACGCCCGAGATCCACAGGGGGCGCATAGCCTTGATCCCGCGCTAAACCAAACGCTATATCAGCAAGTGATGGATGCCGTCGGCGATCGTATGGTGATTCAACTCACCACCGAGGCCGTAGGCCGCTATTCTCCCCAGCAACAAATGGCTCTGATCCGATCCGTCAAACCGGAAGCCGCTTCCTTTGCACTCAGAGAGCTTGTTCCTGATCATCAACCGACACACCAAGCCATGAAAGATTTTTTTGCTTGGACAGTGGAAGCGCGCATCTACAGCCAGTTTATTCTCTATCACCCTCACGAATTGGCACGCTATTACGCGTTACGAGAGCAAGGCATTCTTCCCTCGCAAGGTCATCACCTGCTTTTTGTTGCGGGCCGCGACCGAACGCCACCTAAAGGCAAACCGGAAGATATCATCGCCATGTATCAAGCTCGTCACTTAGATGACACTGTTCCTTGGTCTGTCTGTGCATTTGGCCAGCGTGAGCTTTCCTGTTTAACCACGGCCGCCTTGCTAGGAGGAGATATGAGGATTGGTTTTGAAAACAACACCTTCGATGTCCATGGTCGCGCAGCCCCCAATAACGCATACCAGATCACACAACTGCGCAACACGCTGGAAAAGCTGGGATATTGTACTAAACCTGTACAAGCATTGAGGCAAACCATGACCCAGTCGTTTTAACCCAATACTATTGCTTGCAAATATTGTTAAAAGATTGAAAAAATAGCGCGGTGACACTTTTTTGTCATATTTGCATCGAGTGTCATACCATCTTCGAGGGTGCGCCCGGATAGCAACCTCTAACTAAAAAGGAATCTTAAGCATGAAAGCGATGAAACCGACTCTGATTGCGCTCAGCTTTTCCGCTGCACTAGGAACCGCAGCAACCGCTCAAGCAAATCAGTTTGTGACCATTGGTACCGGTGGTGTTACTGGTGTTTATTACCCTACGGGTGGTGCAATCTGCCGTCTGGTCAATAAAAGCAAAGATGACCATGGTATTCGCTGCTCAGTAGAGAGTACGGGCGGTTCTATTTACAACATCAATACTATCCGTGCTGGCGAGCTAGATATGGGTATTGCCCAGTCTGACTGGCAATATCACGCTTACAAAGGCACCAGCAAGTTTAAAGACCAAGGCGAGTTCAAAGATCTGCGCGCGGTCTTCTCGATCCACCCTGAACCCTTTACTGTGGTCGCACGTGCGGACGCAGGGATTAAAACCTTTGATGATCTGGCTGGCAAACGCGTCAACATTGGTAACCCAGGCTCAGGTCAACGCGGTACCATCGAAGTATTGATGGACCAAATGGGTTGGGATATGGACAAGTTCGGCCAAATCTCTGAGCTAAAGGCGGCGGAACAATCCAAGGCATTGTGTGACAACAAAATTGATGCCATGGTCTACACAGTCGGCCACCCAAGTGGCGCAATCCAAGAAGCGACTACCGCCTGTGATAGCGTGCTAGTGGAAGTGGCGAACGATGCAGCTAAACAGCTGATTGCTGACCGTGATTACTACCGTAAAGCCGTGATCCCAGGTGGCATGTACCGTGGTAACGATAGCGATGTCACGACTTTCGGTGTCGGTGCGACCTTTGTATCATCGACTCAAGTACCAGACGACGTGATTTACAACGTCGTGAAAGCGGTGTTTGAGAACTTCGATGATTTCCGCCGTTTGCACCCTGCCTTTGCGAATCTGAAGAAAGAAGAAATGGTAAAAGATGGCTTGTCTGCACCGCTTCATCCCGGCGCAGCACGCTACTATCGTGAAGCTGGCTTGATTGAATAATCAATCACGCTCAAAGGAAAAGCGAGCATTCAATGCTCGCTTTTTTATCGCTTCAACTCCGTGAATGACACTCTCTAAGGCTGACTCGCAAGCTGGGGTGCCAACGCTTCAAGCTTCCAAACTCGGCCAAAGTGTTTGTAATGCCCCGCTCGCTCTCCAGCGTCATTGCCCATACCGTGGTACAAATCAAGATGATTTTCTTTCACCGCCCCACCGGTATCTAATGCCATTAACAGTTTGAGTACATGCTCCCCCGTCCAGTTGCCTTGCTCATCCAACTGAGGCACTTCAGCAAGTAGCACACTCCCCATCGGTAAATAACGTCTATCCGCCGCCACAGACGCGCCGGCTTTCAATGGAATACCTGCGGTGCCACTCACGGGATCTGCCGCCTTAGGCGTAAAGAAAACATAAGAGGGATTTTGCTCCAGTAACTCACGAACTTCCTCTTCACCATGAGCCGCCACCCAGTCTTTGATCGCTTTCAGCGACATTTTTTCACGCGGCACTTCGCCGTTTTCAATCAAGACTTTACCGATGCTGACGTAAGGGTGGCCATTCTTGCCACCGTAGGCAAAATACTCGAGTTGGTCGTTGTCGCCAAAGTGGACAAAACCACTGCCCTGAACTTCCATAATAAAGTTATCAATCAAAGAAGCGCTGTAGCCCAGCTCTAATCCCAACCCATCTAAGGCTCCATCGTAAATCGCTTTGCGATCTGGGCAGTCGTCATCGCAAAAGGGTTTGGCATAAACCGGATAGCGGAACAAGGCATCGGGTTGATGACGCATCTCAATCACTGGTGAGAAATAACCGGTAAACATCACGTTACCAAAGTCATCACCACCGCCCATTTGGTCGACACCCAGTCCAAACTCAGCAAGAGCTTCCACATTGCCTCCTGCATCCAACCACGCTTGCAAACGCTGGTATACCGCTTGATGCTTGGCCACTAGCGAAGGCGATTTCGCTTTCACTTCGGCTAACTGATCATTAAACAGACTAAAGTCACGTGGGCTATCAGACACCACGTGTGGCACTGGAGTTAAAATTGATTCAAACCGCCCATCAACATATTGTTGACCACGGTCAGTGGGACGTACACACCCTGCGAGTGCAACCACACACCCCATCACGACTAACGCTTTTTTCACACTGTAATCCAATCAGTAGTTTGTAGCGCTAAGGCTCGCAAAAAGACCTACACTTCGCAATCACTTCTCATTGCTAAGTTGTAACTGCCTGCAAATCAATACACGTTGAATGTGATCAAATCTATCTTACCTGCCTGAAATAGGCGACATTCATGAAAGTGTCATATAATTGTTATGTACTGTGTCTGAAACAAAATTGCATAATAAATGCAACATCAAGGGAGTACGGGTTGCTATGGATCTGAAAGTTGGGCGTTCAACGCTTCTTGATACCGATGCAGTGGAATACCAATGGATTCGAATGATGGCCAGTGAGGGTTGCACTCGAAACACTATCAATACCAGCATTCAACGTTGTCTCGGTGGCGATGAAACCACCGCCGATATCCTTCGCCGCGTGGCCATGAAGCAGTGTTCGGTTAATGAACTGCTTTCATCTCTCGACGCGGTTAAATACTAGCGTGTAAAGTCGCGCCATATTGCCATTGATCGCAATTGGCGCCTCTTCACTTGCAGCAGCGCTGCGCGCAAACTTAATTCGCCTTACCGAACATAGACGTATAGTGCGCTGGCGATAGCCTTTCTAGCGTTGATTTATTCTCTACGCGATACAGATACTCTTGTGTGCCAATCGTGTACGACAGCTCATCGCCATCAAACGTATAAGCGGTAGTCGCACGACTGCCATTGGTATAAATACCATCCGAGCGCACCTCAAAACGGTCAGCCGCATAAGGGGCCACCTCTAGTTCCACCCACTCACCGTATAAATCTTTTTTGGTCATATCAGGGGCAAAAAACTCGGGGCGAGTTGCCACCAGAAAACTGGCGCCACCCGCTAGAATAATAAACACCAGTAAAAATATTTGTTTGGTCAACCGCACGCTACAACCTCACTCACTGATAATCAGGACATTTTAACCAATCCCATTGTCTACTTTAGACGCAGTTTGCAAATCTTGTGAGTTTGGTTCCCAAACAGACGCTAATTTGCCCCGTCACCTCGCCTCTTTATCGCACGGGCGCGCAGACGACAGCGCATAGTAATCTGACTAAAGGCTTGACACTTATCACCCAAAGAGAATAAAAAGGCACTATAAGTGAATATTTAGACGGAAAGGCATGTGAAGATAAGAAGTACCGCACTGGTTAAAGGATTTCGTCAATCGGCGCCGTATGTCAACGCTCACCGAGATAAAACCGCGGTGATCATGCTGGGTGGCGAGGCGATGGCGGATGAGAACTTTCAGAATATCGTCAATGATATCGCCCTACTCAATAGCCTGGGCATGAAACTGGTGTTGGTGTTTGGCGCCCGCCCGCAAATCAATCGTGCTCTTAATCAGTACGGACTGGAAACGCCTTATCACAAAGGTATTCGCATCACCGACAGCCACGCGCTTGAAGTGGTCAAACAAGCGGCCGGTCAAGTGCAGCTCGACATTACGGCGCGTTTATCCATGGGGCTGAATAACACGCCCATGGCCGGCGCTCAGATCAATGTGATCAGTGGCAATTTTGTTATCGCGCAACCCTTGGGCGTCGATGAAGGAATTGATTATTGTCACAGTGGCAAAATTCGCCGCATCGATATTGATGGCATTCAGCGCCAGCTCGATCAAAACGCGATTGTGCTGATGGGGCCAGTAGCCAGCTCAGTCACAGGCGAATGCTTTAACCTCACCTCCGAAGAAGTGGCGACTCAGGTCGCGATTCGGTTACGCGCAGACAAGTTGATTGGCTTTTGCTCCGAACAAGGGGTCTTAAACCAAGACAATGAGGTAATTTCTGAGTTACTGCCCACCCAAGCCCAGCCACTTCTAGAAGCCAGAGAAGCCGCTGGCGATACTGGCTCTGGCACCAGTCGCTTTTTACGAGGCGCGATTGCTGCGTGTCGCGCGGGCGTTACGCGTAGCCATTTGATCAGCTATAAAAAAGATGGGGCATTAATCCAAGAGCTGTTCTCGATTGAGGGGATCGGCACCCAGATCGTGATGGAGCGTGCCGAAAAAGTGCGCCAAGCCCAGATTGACGATATCGGTGGGATCTTGGATTTGATCCGACCTTTGGAGCAACAAGGGATCCTAGTGCGCCGCTCGCGAGAACAATTGGAGCAAGAAATCCCACGCTTTACCATCATCGAACGCGATGGATTAGTGATAGGCTGCGCCGCACTCTATCCGTTTAGTGAAGCGCGCACCGGCGAGATGGCATGCGTCGCCATTCATCCAGACTACCGTGATGGCGACCGCGGCGTCATGCTCCTCAATCACCTCAAACAACGCGCCAAAGCCAAAGGGCTCGAAACCATTTTTGTGCTCACCACCCACAGTCTGCATTGGTTTTTGGAACAAGGCTTTTTGCTCTCTGATGTGTCAGCACTCCCTAACACTCGCCAAGAGCTGTACAACTATCAGCGGCGCTCTAAGGTGCTGACTTTAGCGCTTTAGCGTATCTCGCTACAATCAAGGCGCTATCAAAGCATCCGGCAAACCACTATACCGGGCGGTGCGTGCGCCCACACCGTGGCGCAGCACCGGCCAAGACGCGTAAAGATCAAGCTGGCGCTTCGCCCGCGTGATGCCGGTGTAAATCAGCTCGCGGGTGATCACCGGTGAAATAGTGGGCGGACACACCAGCACTGTGTGCGCAAACTCCGAACCCTGTGATTTATGCACCGTCATCGCAAACGCAGTTTGATGGGCGGGCAGACGGCTGGCAAGCAAATAGCGCACCTCGCCATCGTGGGTTTCAAATGCCACCCGGGTGATCCCCGCGTGTTGTACCGCAATCCCAATATCACCGTTATACAACCCCAGAGCATGATCGTTTTGCAAAATCATGATTGGTCGGCCGTGATACCAAGTATCACGCTCTTTGGCGATCAGCCCTGCCGACGCCAAGTGCTGCTCAATGGCTTGGTTGAGCCCGGCGACGCCAAACGGACCTTCAGTCAATGCGCATAACAATCGAAATTGGCTAAAGACACTCAGCACGTCCGCCATTGATGACGGATTTTCGAGCGTTGCATTGTCGAGTGTGGTTAAGTAATCGCGATATCCTGTCACCGCTTGTTGCATCAGGGTCTGATAGCTGTCATCACTCAACACATGGTGGGCAATATCGCTATAGCCGCGTTTTAACACCCCCCCCACCTCAGCCATTTCTCCTCGGTTCACCGCAAAGGCGAGCTGGCCGATGCCGGACTGGGCATCAAAACGATAACTCTTGCGCAGCAGACACAAGGCACTGGCAATCGCTGGTGCGTGCGGGTTTTCGGGTACGTCAAAGCCTGTCAGTTGGCTTAAACGCGCTGCTTGCGCCGCTGGATAGCCCGCCTCGGCGTACTGACAAATATCGCCTAGCACCGCCCCCGCTTCCACAGAGGCAAGCTGATCTTTATCCCCCAGCAAAATAATGCGTGTTGAGGGCGCCAAGGCATCGAACAGCTGCGCCATCAAGGGCAAGTCCACCATCGAGGCTTCATCGACAATCAACACATCCGCATGCACGGGGTTATTTTTATGATGGCGAAACGCCACTCGCTGCGGAATCGCCCCTAATAACCGATGAATGGTACTGGCTTGGGTCGGCAGCGCCGCTTTCACGTCATGATCAACAGGCAAGGCGGCAATCGCCCGTCCTAGTGATTCAGTCAATCGGTTAGCCGCTTTACCGGTCGGAGCGACCAGCTTGATAGTGAGCGCTGCAGACGTTGTACGCTCCGCGTGGTGCGACGCCACCAGCGCCGCCAACAAACGGGCGACAGTGGTGGTTTTACCCGTGCCCGGCCCTCCCGAAATCACCGCAAACGGCTGGGTCAACGCGGTGGCTGCCGCCACTTTTTGCCAATCAATCTCCGCCTGTGAGGCGGCAAATAAGCTATCCAGGGTTTGTCTAGCCTCATTCGGTACCGATAGCGCCGTGAGACGCTGGCGAATGTGCCCTGCCACTTGCTGCTCGGCATGCCAGTAGCGATGCAAATACAGTCGGTGTCCGGCAAGCACCAAGGGCGTCGCCTGCGTCCCGTCAGACACCACCGACGCCTGTGCCAATTGCTCGCTTGCCGCTTGGCTATCAATGTGCGCCAATAAAGGCTGCCAAGCGACGTCACTGGGTGGCTGCCACTGGTGCAAATCAAGGCAGACATGGCCTTTGCCCACTTCACGGCTCAGCAGCGCCGCCCATACTGTGATAGTAGCCTTATCTAATTGGGTTTCTTCTTCGCCCATCAAACAAGCAAATTGCACATCAATCGCTCGTAATTCCCCGCGCTGGTATAGTGCCATTAATGCTTGTTTCATACCGACTCTCCAGCAAAGAGGTTGTCCAAGGCGTCAATCAGCGCCTTGTCGGGACGGTGCGCGAACACACCGGTCTCGCCGCTATCACTGGCGCCCCGTAAAAAGAAATAAAACACGCCCCCCACATGGGTGTCGTAATCATAATCTGGGATCCGCTGGCGCAAAAAGCGGTGCAGCGCCAAGGTATAGATCTGGTACTGAAAGTCGTATCGGTGCGCGATCATCGCCTCTTTGAGCGCATCAGGATGGTAATCGGCCACACTGTCCCCTAAATGGTTCGACTTCCAATCCAGCACGTAATACTTGCCATCGGCGCGGAAGGTCAAATCGATAAAGCCTTTTAGCATCCCGCGCGCCGTGTCAAAGGTGAGCTGGCCAGCTCGGGCTGATAACGCATCATATCGCGCGGCGAGTCGATTCAATCGCTGGCAGTCTAGTGCGGCCAAAGGCATCACGAACTCCATCTCCGTTAACCGACTGGCGTTGTCAATTTGGTTCAGCCTCAGCCCTTGCTCATTAAGCGGGTGCTTCAATACCTGAGTCATCCACTGCTGCAATATCGGGCACCACTGTGGGTCATAGTTTTCCAAGCTAAGATGATGGGTAATAAGCTCAACGACTTCTTCACTCATCAAGTCGGCGGTAAAGTCCACTTCTTCAAATAAGGTGTGTAAAAAGGTACCGGCTCGCGCGCCTTTGGGAAACGCAAAAACCGACCAAGGATCCACCGCCACATCCGCCGTCTCCTCGTCAGCGAGATCATCGTCCGCGTCCATGTCATAACTGGCTAATGTTGGTAAAGCGCTGATGTGATGGCTTTGTTTTAACAGCCCTGAGTAACTGGTTAAGCGCCACTGACGGTCAATCTTGCCGTCAAACTGACGCGCGCTTAGCGCCTCGTGCGCGCCCGTTTGAGGGGCATAACGGCTATCATCTGGCTCGGGTGGCGCGACCACAGCCACCGCATCGCTCGCGCTTGCTAATCCAGCCAAGCTCTCGGCCAGCAGGCTAGCATCACCGGCTTCTCCATGCTGGAGCAAATAGCCGAGGGCCGTTAAGTGCAAGGCCGAGTCTTTTTGCCGACTGTTACCTTGTTTAAGAGGCGCACAGCCGATAAAACACCCATACACGGCGCGCGTCACCGCCACATACAGCAAGCGGATATCTTCAGCCAGCCGCTCTTTTTCAGCCCGCTCTTTGCCTTCATCGACATTATCCAGCGCCAGCACCGGCTGATACTGTTCATCGTGATAAAACGGTTGGCTGCTTTCGCGATACTGACAAGCAAACGGCAAGTAAACCAGATCGTATTCCAAGCCTTTCGATTTATGGATGGTGACGATTTGCACCAAATCACGCTCCGACTCCAACCGCACCTGCTGCTCTTCCGATTGTTGAGCCGGCTCGGCCATTCGCTCTTGTAGCCAGCGGATCAGCGCGTGTGGGTTGTCCAATTGCTGGCTGGCACTTTGCAACAACTCCGCGATATGCAAAAAGTCGGTCACACAGCGCTCACCTTGCGGCATCGCCAACCAGTTTTCTGCCACTTGGCGAGCACTGGCGACTTGGCGAAGCATCGGCATCACCCCACGGCGCTGCCAAGTGTCACGGTAATGGCTAAAGGCCACCACCTCTTGCTCCCACAAGGCTTCGTCTTGATTGAGTAACGCCAGCTGCTCGGCGGTCAAGCCAAATAAGGGGCTGGCTAGTGCCGCTCGCAACTTACGCTCGTTTTCAGGCTGCATCACCGCCACTAAGATGCGCTCAATATCACTGGCGACAGGGCTGGCGAACACATTATCACGGTTAGAAAGATAGACAGACGCCACGCCTTTTTCGGCCAGCGCTTGCTTGACCAGCTGTGCCTCGCGTCCGGTGCGCACCAACACAGCAATATTGTGCGGCTGAATGTCGGCTCGGCCGGAAGGCGTTTGTAGATAACTATTGCCCGCCACCGATTGATTGAGCACTTGCGTAATATGCTGTGCGGTACTCACCGCTAAGGTCTGTTCAAAATCTTGCTTGGTACACAATTCATCCGGGCTGTGATGCCAAAAGGTGAGCGCGGGCTGCTCGTTTCCCTCCACCACCAGCGCTTTTTGTTTGGCACTAGGCGAAGAGGCCACCGCTAAAAAGGGAATGCTGTCTTGATAGACAAACGGTGCCTTCGCACGTGAGAACAAGGCATTGACCCCGCGTACCATGCCATCTGTCGAGCGCCAGTTGGTGGCAAGGTTATAGTGATCACTCACCTGTGCACGGGCATGAATATAGGTGAAGATGTCGGCACCACGGAAGGCATAAATCGCCTGCTTAGGGTCGCCAATCATCATTAAACCGGTGCGCTCACCCTCTTCTTCTTGATCTTCGAATACAGGGGCGCCATCCACCACTGGCGGCTGATAGACAGTGCTAAAAATCTGATATTGCAGCGGGTCGGTGTCTTGGAATTCATCAATCATTGCCACCGGATATAAGCTGCGAATACGCGCGGCCAACTGGCCTTGGCTATCTTGGTCAAGTGCGCTGGCAAGCTGAGAAAGGAGATCGTCAAACGAGAGCCACCCTTGACGGCGTTTTTCTTGGCGGAGCAGCTGCCGCACGTCTTTAATCGCCAGCGCGGTTAATCCCGGTTTTAACGTCGGCGGCTGATCAACCAATGCCTGTATTTGATCAAATAGCGCCAGACTCGGTGGCTCAGCTTTACTCTTGGCCGCTAATGTCTGTTGGGCGAATTTTTCCAATTTGTCGGGCAACTGGTAATCAAGCGTCTCGGCATTGGCCCATTGTTCCATCGCATTCAGCCAGTTTGCCAGATGATCTTTGCGATAACTGCGGCCATCGAGTTTAGCGGCGCTGAGTTGTTCGTTGATCTGCTCCCCCGCCTCGCGCCATGCGCACTTCACCGCATCAATCTTGGCAATCGCCGCTTGGTGTGCCGCCATAAGATCTTCGCCGAGATCAGGCGCCTTGACCGTGACAGCAGGTCCAGATAAATAGGGCGCAATCTCTTTTAATAAGGCCTCTGGCGCGGACCAGTAGCTGCTCACCACACCGGCTAACGATTTAGGCAGCGGATAAAAACGACGACGCCAAAAATCGGCCGCCGCGCGCGCTTTGATCTGTCGCTCGTCGGTGACAAATTCATGACTGAACAGGCTGCCCGATTCAAACGCATTTTGGGTCAGCATCCGCTGACAAAAACCGTGAATGGTATAGATGGCCGCCTCGTCCATCTGACGTTCGGCCTCTAACAGTCGCTGCGCCGCGGTTTTATGATCGCAAATCTCTGCCAGCAAAGGTTCAATGATAGGATCGTCACTCTCACCGCGCATAAAGGCAAAACGCGCCTCATGAATGCGGCGCCGAATACGGTCTTTTAGCTCTTGGGTTGCCGCTTCGGTAAACGTCACCACCAGTATTTGCTCGACCCGACACGGCGCTGTGCGGCCATGCCCAAGCAACAATCGCAGGTACAAGCCAGCAATGGTAAACGTCTTTCCGGTGCCAGCGGAGGCTTCGATTAATCGGACGCCATCAAGTGGCAAGGTGAGCGGGTTGAGGATCTGCGGTTCCATATCATTATTTCATCGCCTAGTCTGCCCGCTATTGTAGCAACCCCTTGGGGTAAAACATATTCTAACCAAGACAATCGAGCGGAGCCCACTAACGTCACGATCAAAAAAGGCCAGCATCGCTGGCCTTGGTTCATTGATTGAGACTCGAGGTTTACGACTGAAGCCAAACTGGGTTGGTCCATGCCGTGCTGCCGTCTTTGTCTTCCACTTCTAAGTTGATCCAACCCTCTGCATCCGCAGGAATAGATAGCGATAGCTCAAGACGCTGTGTGCTCTCTTCAGGGTTAATGGTAATGCTGTTTAGCACCTCACCACCTTGACCGATTAAGCGCACTTCTTTGAGGCCATCAGCGGCGACGACGTTAATATCCCATTTATCACCTGCCTTGGCGGTTTCACCAAACATGATGTTTTGTGGGTACAAGATTGGTCCCTGCGTGGCATAGCCGTGACCGGCTTTTAACGCTTTGGCAAAGGCGAGCGGCGTCAATTCGCCGTCAACGTGCGCCATCATACGAATACGACCGGTAAGCTGGTTCCACGCATCATGGGTATCGGTACCGGCTGTGAGGTACATGGCTTCGCCGCTATCCCACATATCATGCGCTTTTTTCAGGGTCGGCTCGTTATCGACACGTGCGTTAAGCTCCATGAGATCGAAACGGTCGGTCTTACCACCCGGCACCGCATCCTTAGCGATATTGGTGAAGTAGCCATAATCATTATATGGGTGGTTCATCGGCACCACTTCTGCGCCCATCTCATGCGCAGCATCAATCAAGGTGTGCACGTCATCAGTACCCGGATCGACCGTCAGCGCGGCGCCATTGTCGATGGGGAATGGGTTCATGTGTCCCCACGATGGCGAGATCTCAATCGATGGAATGAAAGGTACGCCACGTTTTGCTGATAGGTCAGCAAACACTTTGTGATTAATGGTGGAATCGTGATCGCTGATAAAGGTCAGATCCAAGTCAGTTGCCAACTGAGCACGCACCACGATTTCTGGTGGGGTTACCCCTTCCAGCACATTGCCGTGGTGGTGCAAGTCAGCGCCATACCAATGGTTACGGTTCGGGAAAGTCACCTGAGGCACTTTCACCACTTGTTGGTTGGTTTTGCCCGACTCGAGCGTTACATCCAAAGTTTGTGATTCTGCAGTAAAGCCCGCACCGGCGTTAATGCCTAACTTGTATTCACCCGGTGCCAGTTTTAGCTCGGCATGGCCTGCAGGCAGCAAATCAGTGAAGAAGGTACGCTTACCCAAAAATTCAACCGGTGGCGCTTGGCCTTCAATGATAGTCACACGCGCATCTTTGGCTACACCAGAAACCGCTTCTTCCACGTTAAGTGCAAGCGTCGCAGGGCTTTTCAGCGATGTGAAGTCCAGTGTCTGCTCACTGTCCGCACTCACGGTAATGGATTGCGGTTGGCTATTCGCATGGCCGGTCGCCGTGCCATAGACTTGGTACTTACCTTCTGGCAATGCCATGTTGTACTGACCCTCTTTGGCAAGCGTCCACGCGTAAGGGTGGCCGTCTTTTTCAATCATCACAATCGCATCGGCAGGCACCTTACCGTTGTCGGCGCGCAATTGGCCGCTAATGGTGCCCGTCGCTTCGCCATGACGCTCAGCTTCCGCTTTAACAATCGGTGCCATATCGCCGTTGGGAACAACCTGCAGCGTTGAGTCAAAGGTACGGGTCTCGCCCGCTTTAAGCGTGTGGCCCAAATACATATCGCGGCCATTGTATTTGATGCGATCAAAATAAGGCGCGTGCAGTGCGAAGGCCCAATCACGGTCATACGCGACCATGCGATCGGCAAGGGCGTTATCCGCCATCGCTTCTTCATTGCCCTCAAGACCCGGTACCGCGAATTGATAGCCCGTATCCGGCCAAATCGTGTGGCCAGATTCCAGCTCAAGATCGTCTTCGCCTTGGTTGGTCATCACGGTTTTGAGTCCAATCGAATCAGAGCCCGCTTCCAAGGTGTACCAAGTGGTAATGTCGACCTTGTCGAAGTTACGGCTCACTTTGATCACCGCTTTTTCATCGCTGTCTTCCACAATCTCAATCGACTTACGATCGTTCGGCCAAGCCGACCAGCTATTAGGGATGAAATCTGCAAAAGCGACTCGGTCTAGATCAATTTTGCCATTTTTCACCGCCGCGAGGTCCACCAAGGTACCACGTGGCACGCCCCATGGTGGCGCAGACTCGACCGCCAATGCGAACGCGACATGCTCGTTTTTTACCGTGATATCCTGGGCGTGTGTTGCCTCGCCATCGGGGATCGCCGTTTTACCCTGTGTAATGCTGACGTCGGCGTGCGCTGAGGCACCCAACAATAGGCCGGACACTAGGGTCGCCACTGCGCTTTTTGAGAATTTATGCATGAAGGCACATCCTTTTTTTCATGATTTGTTATATGAATTTTCGATGACATTGTGCGTTAACTTAATTACACGTTCAAATAAAAAACCATCAAAAACCACGAAACAGACCCCAAAAACATACGCACACTAATCTTATAAAAACATACAATTTACTGATATAAATAAACAAATATATAAATCAC
>NZ_MUFK01000104.1:0-1164 GCF_001996085.1 Salinivibrio sp. PR5 | reverse complement strand
ACCTGCTTATGCAGGTGGGTTTCCCCATTCGGAAATCCCAGACTCAAATGGCTTTTACTGCCTTATCTGGGCTTATCGCAAGTTAATACGTCCTTCATCGCCTCTGACTGCCAAGGCATCCACCGTCTACGCTTAATCACTTAACCATACAACCCCAAGAGGTTTTATTTACGGCGAGATTGTCTAAAAAAGAAATCTGCGTCGCAAACCCACTGAGTGTTGAATCATCAACTAATTAAGGTTTTGTTTTTGCCGGACTCAAAATAGAGACTTTGCTTATTACTAAGACAAAGCCCAAGCACACTTGATTGTGTGAGTGACATTTCTGTCACTGATTGAGAACTTTACTGTCATTCTTTAAAGAATGACTCGTCAGCTTTCCAGATTGTTAAAGAGCATGTGNCAAACCCACTGAGTGTTGAATCATCAACTAATTAAGGTTTTGTTTTTGCCGGACTCAAAATAGAGACTTTGCTTATTACTAAGACAAAGCCCAAGCACACTTGATTGTGTGAGTGACATTTCTGTCACTGATTGAGAACTTTACTGTCATTCTTTAAAGAATGACTCGTCAGCTTTCCAGATTGTTAAAGAGCATGTGAATCTATCAATACGATAATCCACTTTTTAAAAACACTTGCTATAAATGTGCTTAAAAAGTGGTGGAGCTAAGCAGGTTCGAACTGCTGACCTCCTGCGTGCAAAGCAGGCGCTCTCCCAGCTGAGCTATAGCCCCATCATTAATTCCTTAGATGCTGGTGCCAATTTCTTTTGAAGCAAGGCGAGGCATTTCGACGTTTAGTAAACTAAACGAGGAAGGCATCAACGCCGCATCAGGAGAAATTGGTGGGTCTGAGTGGACTTGAACCACCGACCTCACCCTTATCAGGGGTGCGCTCTAACCACCTGAGCTACAGACCCATCTAAGGTACGAGCCTTAACTAAGGAACTCGTATCTCTTTGACTTTTTGACCGTGCAATCTGTGTGAACACTCGCAAGAATAGCGTCAGTAAGGAGGTGATCCAGCCCCAGGTTCCCCTAGGGCTACCTTGTTACGACTTCACCCCAGTCATGAACCACACCGTGGTAAACGCCCTCCCGAAGGTTAAGCTATCTACTTCTGGTGCAGCCCACTCCCATGGTGTGACGGGCGGTGTGTACAA
>NZ_MUFK01000103.1:0-1291 GCF_001996085.1 Salinivibrio sp. PR5 | reverse complement strand
CACTTATGCTTTCTATATTTAACACTACAAAAGGAGGATAAATTAATGATAGGGAACTTGACAATGCTAAGTTATATTTGCGGTCGACAATATTAATATAATGACTATAAACACAATAAGGTTCAAAACGAGGGTATGCAAATGAAAATGCACAAAGCCCATTATTTTTCCCTGCGTACTTCAAGTCTGCTCTATACTCATTGCAAACTAATTCACCTTGTGAACATTTACTGTCACTAATGTAAACATCTGCTACCACATCACCTTTGTCTTGCTTATACCTAGACCAGCCAAATATTCTTTCTCCGTTGTACTTATCAATATAACCTTCCAAAAAGCGATTTCTCCTGTTTATTGGTTGGTCTAATGGCAAAGTCAATTTTTTGTAATTTTCATGTAAAGAGTAAATTTCTTGTGTTTCAAGGCCCTGAATACCATTACAATATNGATATGGTTTCATTATATTTACATACGGATACAGCAAAACAATACTTTACAGTGTGATGGTAATTGTCTAAACAGAAGGTGTCTAACTCACTTTTTTTGATTCCATCTCTACAGCTAGGTTCAAAAAAAGACTCTAGCGCCAATATATCTTTATTTGTAAAGTCAACAACAGAAAAAACCCTATCGATATGAGCCATACTACAATCTAAATCACTTACAAACACACTTAAGCTCATCTTTCTTGAAACTATCTGTGCTAAAGCATGACTACAACCGTAGAAGTTTCGTGCAATTACGTTACTGTAGTTTTTCATTCTATGATGTGTAAGTATATCAGATAGAGTACTATCTCCATGTAATATTACTTTTTTTGCTTTAGATGAGGAGATAATAGACTCTAAAGACGCAAAGATATCTACATGTTTATCGCGCTCCTTTTTTCCGAGCCATGACTCACTATATAGTGGTATCGATGGGCCTAAGCCAATAATTTTATCAACATTCAATAAAGCCCCATAAACCAGAGCACCATATCCCCCCATCGAACAACCAAATGTAATGACCTCGACACATTCAGTCAAACTGTTGATAATTTCTCTTATCGATTCTATCGTCTCGTTTAAATCATTTCCTAAGCCAGGAATACCCTTATGATAGTAATTATCATGTGGCGTGTTTAAGTATATTTGATTGCAATGAAGTGTTGAGAAAGTACGAATAAAGTTAAAGCGCCCTCTCTTTGTTCCGAAACCGGAAAAGCAAATGACGCATTTTTTTGATCCTAATGATCTTTTTACTTTACAGTAATCACCGTAATTTTCCATTATACCATGCATTTATAAGT
>NZ_MUFK01000102.1:0-1293 GCF_001996085.1 Salinivibrio sp. PR5 | reverse complement strand
GTTCCCGGGCCTTGTACACACCGCCCGTCACACCATGGGAGTGGGCTGCACCAGAAGTAGATAGCTTAACCTTCGGGAGGGCGTTTACCACGGTGTGGTTCATGACTGGGGTGAAGTCGTAACAAGGTAGCCCTAGGGGAACCTGGGGCTGGATCACCTCCTTACTGACGCTATTCTTGCGAGTGTTCACACAGATTGTATAGGTTGAAGTATTAAAGAGGATATGTTCCCAAACATATCGATGCGTCCCATTCGTCTAGAGGCCTAGGACACCGCCCTTTCACGGCGGTAACAGGGGTTCGACTCCCCTATGGGACGCCACTTGGGTTGTTAGCTCAGTTGGTAGAGCAGTTGACTTTTAATCAATTGGTCACAGGTTCGAATCCTGTACAACCCACCANGGTTGAAGTATTAAAGAGGATATGTTCCCAAACATATCGATGCGTCCCATTCGTCTAGAGGCCTAGGACACCGCCCTTTCACGGCGGTAACAGGGGTTCGACTCCCCTATGGGACGCCACTTGGGTTGTTAGCTCAGTTGGTAGAGCAGTTGACTTTTAATCAATTGGTCACAGGTTCGAATCCTGTACAACCCACCATTTCTCAGACGCGGGGCTATAGCTCAGCTGGGAGAGCGCTTGCATGGCATGCAAGAGGTCGGCGGTTCGATCCCGCCTAGCTCCACCAAGTCTGAARGATGGGCGATTAGCTCAGTTGGGAGAGCACCTCCCTTACAAGGAGGGGGTCACTGGTTCGAGCCCGGTATCGCCCACCATTTCTCTTACAAAGAGAAACGCCATATTATATTGGGGCTATAGCTCAGCTGGGAGAGCGCCTGCTTTGCACGCAGGAGGTCTGCGGTTCGATCCCGCATAGCTCCACCACTTTATTATTCGTTTTTCACAGCAGTTATCTCCTGTTGCGAAAAGCTGTGTCTGAAAGCAAATAATAAAGTGGTTTGTCTTTATGATAGACACACATGCTCTTTAACAATCTGGAAAGCTGACGAGTCATTCTTTAAAGAATGACAGTAAAGTTCTCAATCAGTGACAGAAATGTCACTCACACAATCAAGTGTGCTTGGGCTTTGTCTTAGTAATAAGCAAAGTCTCTATTTTGAGTCCGGCAAAAACAAAACCTTAATTAGTTGATGATTCAACACTCAGTGGGTTTGCGACGCAGATTTCTTTTTTAGACAATCTCGCCGTAAATAAAACCTCTTGGGGTTGTATGGTTAAGTGATTAAGCGTAGACGGTGGATGCCTTGGCAGTCAGAGGCGATGCAGGACGTAT
>NZ_MUFK01000101.1:0-1009 GCF_001996085.1 Salinivibrio sp. PR5 | reverse complement strand
GTATTATCGGTGCTGGTAAAGTTATTTATGAATTGGTGTCTGGTGTTCAATCAAAACTAAGAGAAGAATATAAGTTTGCAAAGGAGTTTCTGGATGAAGAAAACTTGGAAAAGTTACACCCCTTTGCAGTTGAAAAAGGTTACCAAGCAATAGCTGGTAGTACCTTAGTCACTCAAAAGGAAGCTGAGTATATTTTGTCTCTATCAAATCCAGTTCGTCGCTTGAATGACTTTAAGAAATCTCTACAACTCTTCGAAAAAATGAACACTAAGGGTGAATTTGAGTTGGTGTTTAAAAATAAGTATAGCACCACATGGTCACGTAGCTGGCGTAAGGCTTTTTATCTTTTTTGGTACTTCACTCTCGCATTTATAGCTCTCTCACCGGCAGTCTTTCCTGAATGGTTTGGTGATCAAGGCATGCTTTCTATAGCAATGACGTTACCGGCTTTTGGCTTCTATGCATGGGGAGCAATGAACGCTTACAGTAAAATTAAAGCCGCAGAACGACTAGTCAAGAATAAGGAACTTCACACTCCTCGAATTGTTGTGGACTCGCAAACCTAGCATGAGAGTATGACGTCAATAGTTAGTTTTTTAAGCTGTGACTATCCACATTACACTGTCTCCGAGCCATCGAACTTTTCTCGTTCCCACGCTCCTGCGTGGGAATGCATATCTAGCTCTTGCTATCATTCAAACGCAAATAGCACCGTACCTAGTATAACATTATGCTGCCTAGGGCATTGAACTGGCTGTTCGCTACAGATATTGACGCTGTCCGCTAGTGTAAGAACAGAGGTCAAGTGCACTTCGGTGATCTTGTGGCGAACCCTGCCTATGATTCAAATGCATATACATTCCCATGCAGGAGCATGGGAACGAGTTAACTTAACGAAAAGTAAAACCGTATTACACTTTTATCATATTATTAATTGCTTCCTGTAATGGTTTTTTAGTAGGTGGTGAATTTAAAATAGTGTGTGGTTTTTTATAGGGATATATTTTCC
>NZ_MUFK01000100.1:0-1031 GCF_001996085.1 Salinivibrio sp. PR5 | reverse complement strand
CCAATGATCATGGTATTCCGACTGACCTTCTAAAGTCATCGAAATCTCATTTCCGCCAATCCAGCCATGCGCGTCACTGCCTCCTAGATTACCACCGTCCAGGCCTCCTTCCGCCCAGTGATACGGATCACCTATCCATAACATGACTTTCTCTAATTCGTCTTTCGCAGTACGAAAACGAATGTGTAATGTTTCATTATCATAGGCGTAACTGTCTGCACTTTTAGCTAAATGTGCTAATGCACTTTTTGTAATCATATATAATCCTGATTATTATTCTTTAACTGCACCACTGACAAGGCCCGCGGTAATATGTTTTTGCGTAGCGACAAATAGCAGCGTAATGGGTATAGCTACCAACAGAGAACCTGCAGCGAATAGTGTGTAGTTTTCTGCAGAGTTGGATGAAATCCAGCTAAATATTCCAATAGCGAGAGTCATCTTTTCTTCACTACGAAGTATGAGCGTAGGTAGAATGAAATCCATCCATGGGCCAGTAAAAGAGACTAATCCTACAAAAACAAGAATTGGCTTGGCTAACGGTAAAATTATTTCAATGAAGATGGTCATATGCCCTGCACCATCTATCTTCGCAGCTTCATCTAGAGAGGTGGGAATCGCATCAAAATAACCTTTAACTAACCAAGTCATAAACGGAAGTGAACCAGTCAGATAAACAAATAGCATTCCGGTATAGGTATCTATGAGATTCATTTTAGACAGAAGAATATAGATGGCTGTCATCGATAAAAATGCCGGAAACATCTGTAATACTAAAACACCCATTAATACATTGCGCTTTCCTTTAAACCTGTAGCRGGAAAAGATATATGCGGACATAGTGACGACCACAAGAGAAATTAACATGTTCGCTGTTGCTAAAATAAATGTATTTTTATACCAGTCTAAATAAGGCGTATCCGAAAATAGAGTTTTATAGTGTTCTAAGGTAAATGAAACATCAGAAAAAGATGAACTAAATAGATTATTACCAGGTTTAAAAGAAGCAAGTATTGTCCAAATCACCGGAC
>NZ_MUFK01000010.1:0-76784 GCF_001996085.1 Salinivibrio sp. PR5 | reverse complement strand
TCATCCCTAGAGCTTCGAGCTCTCTAAAGGGTTGTCGTAGACGACGACGTTGATAGGCAGGGTGTGTAAGCGCTGTGAGGCGTTGAGCTAACCTGTACTAATTGCCCGTGAGGCTTAACCATACAACACCCAAGAGGTTTTGGGTTGGACTTAAAATAAGCCAGTTGATTGTGGCGAGAACGAACAGCTTTCTAGATTACGTGTTTTGACTGAAAAGTGAAGACACACCAAATTTTGCTTGGCGACCATAGCGCTTTGGACCCACCTGACTCCATGCCGAACTCAGTAGTGAAACGAAGCAGCGCCGATGGTAGTGTGGGGTCTCCCCATGTGAGAGTAGGACATCGCCAGGCTTTGATTATAAATTGCGCCTATTGCTTGCGATTTTTGATAGCTGCGATGCTCATGTATTGGCATACACTGTGCGTCTCGCTTCAAAACTCACTGCGCATAGCTCGCAATTTAAGCATCAAAGCTGATATGCGTAAGACTTTGATGAGACAAAATTGGTGCGGAGTGGTAGTTCAGTTGGTTAGAATACCGGCCTGTCACGCCGGGGGTCGCGGGTTCGAGTCCCGTCCACTCCGCCACTACTTATAGGGGTATAGCTCCAATTGGCAGAGCAGCGGATTCCAAATCCGCGTGTTGGGGGTTCGAATCCCTCTACCCCTGCCACTCGAAAAGCACTGACATCCGTCAGTGCTTTTTTTTTATTTCAATCTTACCGATAGACTAACTTATGGATGGTTTTTGGTGTGACACCGAGGTCTGCGTGTTGGGGGCTGGGGCGCCAGCCCGGTCGAATCCCTCCACCCCTGCCATCTAAAAGGCACCGACATTTGTCGGTGCTTTTTTTTGATCTCAATATTACCGGTCGAACTCATCTATCTCTGCTACTCAAAAAGCACTGACGCTTGTCGGTGCTTTTGACTGTCTGACAGCGCTAATAGTTTTTGGCGACAAACTGGCTTGGGCCCGCTTCTTCTGGCTGATGACTAAAGCAGAGCTCATAAGTGAAGGCGGTCGTGGTCTGTACCATATCCATATTTGGTTGATAACGAATTTCTACAATAACGCGTTGATAGCCCGCTCCTTCGAATTCATCTAATTGGGGGATGGTCGCCGTGAGGTCTTTTGCTTTTAGCAACCAACCGTGCACGATATCGTCGGGATTGTCACTGAGTTCAATCCCTGGATAGCCTTTTGCCGATCCCCATCCACGATCCGTGCGTACTGCTTGCAATGTAGCGGGATACCAGTCTCCTTGAACATCAGCAAGTAAATAATGATTCCGTTCCCCCGGACACAGGGTGCCATACACAAATAGGTTATTGAGCATGTGGCGTCGCTCCTTGAATGTATATTGTTATTATTGCTTTCACATCCTATCTCTGGGGCTCGATTATCGGCAAGTCATAAAGTGAGATCTTTGCTTGTATTTTAACCGCAAGACGCGCAAAATCGGCGCCCGAACTGATGGCAGGTTATACTCACAGTGGCTGAGTAATCAAAAGTGGTAGACGTGATGAAACGGCGAATTGGTAAAGCGATGGCGTGGGGCACAGCGATTCTAGTGCCGGCCGCTGTGGTGGGTGTAAATGGCTATTTTACCGTGCCAGATAGTACCCAGTTGCATACCGTCTCAGGTATTCACCGGCAATGTGTTGATTATATTCATGCTTCTCCATTGGATGAAGACGGGCATTTTTCATTATTGGTGTGGAATATTTATAAACAGCAACGTCCTCATTGGGAGACGGCGCTGAGTCAATACCGTGACCCTCACCGGTTAATGTTATTGCAAGAAGCCAGTTTTGGTCCTCAGCTTTCTCGCTGGATAAACCAAGCGTCACTTCACTACGATCAGGCTTATGCGTTTGCTATGCAAGATGCTGTGGCTGGGGTGATGAACTTGTCTCAGGTTAATCCGATGCATAGCTGTGCATATACCGCCGTTGAACCTTATCTAAGGCTGCCGAAAAGTGCTTTGTACAGCGAATATCAACTGTCTAATGGTCAGCGACTGGCAGTGGTAAATATTCATAGCATTAACTTTACGTACGCCATGTCAGCGTATAAGAAACAGCTGGCGGCGTTAGAAAAAGTGCTCGCGCAGGTTGAAGGGCCGATTATTCTCGCTGGGGACTTCAATACTTGGTCTCAGCGTCGTTTAGAGGCGGTAAGGGCAATGGTCTCTAGATTATCGCTTCAGGAAATGGCGTTTAGCCCGGATGAGCGGATCACGAAATTTGGCTTGCCGTTGGATCATGTTTTTTATAGAGGGTTAGTGGTGGAAGGCGCAAAAGCGTTGGATAACGGCGCCTCCGATCATACTCCGATGGAGGCGCAGTTGAAGGTGATTAGCTAACGGCAATCATCAGGGCCCATCCCCCAAAGACGGCAAACCAAGGCAGGGTGGCAACCACAATCGCTTTACCTTGTTCAAGCGGCGTCCAGAGGGCCAAGACGGTAATACTGAGCACCCAATACCAAGGAAGAAGAATGGGTAGACTCGCCGCCCAAGCACTCCACTCTGACGTCAACGGCAATTTTAACAGCCCGTTAAGGCTGTTGAGATCTGCGTGGGCAGGTAGAATGAAACTCGGTGACAACATCATATTGGTATAGCTGGCCAGATCACCCACGATGGCGGGCAGTAGGATAAAGCTGGTTGCTGCAAGCCAATGTCGGTAGCCAAAAGTTGGTGCTTCTTGTTTAGTGGCAAGACGGAACCAAAGTGCCAGCGCGAAGATGACCGCTGCGCGTCCAAACCAGTCTCCTAGCACCTCTGACGCCAATAGGGTCTCACGTTCCAACCATTGCTGGGCATCGCCTTCGGACATAGAGAGTGTTTGAGTTAACACGCGCTGAAGGGTAGCTAGATCAGTGTGGTCGAAGTAGGCGTTCCAAAACGCCATTGAGCTAAAGCACAGTAATAAGTACGCCAGCCACGCCCATGCAGGACGCTGGCTCAATGCGGCAAAGCAGGCACTCGGCCGGATGACAATATCACGCAAGGCGAACAAAGGGTTGGAGGACGCTACCATCATGAGCCGCTACTCCGCGAGATATCAATATGCAGGGTAAGACGCTGACCCGGCTGAATATAGGCGTTCTTGCGTAGCTGGTTCCATTTGACCAGATCAGACACGGAAACATTGTAGCGCTGCGCAATGCTGCTTAGAGAGTCGCCTTGGCGAATCTGATAAGTGATGGTACGAACACGTTTTGTGTTATCGTTTTTATCCCAAACGACCAGCTTTTGCCCAATACTTAAGGTATCTCTAGGGCTCATGCCATTCCACTTTGCCAGTTGCTGGTAGTCAACGTCATAACGGCGAGCAATTGTCCAGAAGCTATCCCCTTTGCGCACAGTATGGGTACGTTTGTAACCGTCGCGTTCAGCGGCTTGTAACGCGGCAAGGCGCTGTGGGGCGCTTAAGGTGTATTGAGATTCGTCTTTCAATGAGACTGGGATCATCAGAGGCTGACCGACGCGGATACGCGTGGTATTCAGTTGGTTAGCGCGCTGTAGTACCTTGACCGTCGTATTGTAGTGGGCGGCAATTTCACTCAGGCTATCGCCCGATTGGACGTAATAACGCTCCACACGTAGCCCTTGGTTGTTATTTTTCGCCAGTTCGGTGTTGAAACGATCGACCTTATCGATGGGAAGTAGCAAATGGGTAGGACCGGAAGGCGCGGTTGCCCAGTGGTTGTAAGCCGGGTTAAGGCTTTGTAACTCTGACACGCTCAGGCCAGCATAGTTGGCTGCCAGAGCTAAATCCATTTGGATGTTGGGTTCAACCAATGCCAATGCGGGTTTGTTCGCGATGGCGGGAACCTCAAGGCCATATTTGTCTTTGTGACGAATGACGTCACCCAGTGCTATCAGTTTGGGGACGTAGCTGCTGGTTTCTTTGGGTAAATCGAGATGCCAAAAGTCGGTTGGCTTGCCTCGTTTTTCATTATTACGAATCGCACGAGCAACGCGGCCTTCACCGGAATTGTAGGCGGCAATAGCATGAAGCCAATTGCCGTCAAACATACCGTTGAGGTATTCCAAGTAGTCCAAGGCAGCATCGGTGGCTTTTGCCACATCACGACGACCGTCATACCACCAATTTTGCTCCAGTCCGAAGCGTTCACCGGTTGCTGGTACAAACTGCCATAAGCCAGCGGCACGACCGTGAGAGTAAGCAAATTGATCAAACGAGCTTTCGACGATAGGTAGCAATGCGATCTCAAGTGGCATATTGCGCGCTTCCACTTTCTCAACAATTAAGTGCAAGAAAGGAGTGGCGCGTTCCGCGACGGTGGCAATGTGGTTTGGATACTTTAGGTACCAATTGCGGTACTGGCGGATAGCGCTGTTATTAGGGACGGGCAGTGACAGCTGCATGCTGATTCGTTGCCACACATCCTCCTGCATTTGCGGGGAAAGTACCGTTGGTGTCGCTGGGGTCGGTTGTTTCTTGGTCGCGGAAACGGTCGGTGTTGCTTTAACCGGGGTAGCCGCGACTGGGGTCTTTTTTGTTGCGATATCCGTATTCTGAGCATCACCTGTCAGCTGACAGCCACTCAGCAACAGGGTGCTCAAGATAACAAAACGGTACTTCATTGCATAAAACCTTCGTCCAAAATAGCCGATGATAATAGGGGCTGGCTCTATTGATGACAAGAGACTCAGCTCAAAATTCGTCCTTCCACTGCCTCAGAGCCCTGAATACTTCTAGTTCACTGTCATCAGTAGCACGGCCACTCACCGCTTGAATTACAGTCGGTTCGCTCGTTCGTAAAAATGGGTTTATGCGCCGTTCGCGCTCAATGGTACTCGGTAGAGTCTGTTTTTGCTGCGCGCGCAACCTATTTACTTCTTCTCTATACAAATGTAGCGCATCATTTTCTGGTTCAACGGTTAATGCAAAAGCGACGTTAGCCGCGGTGTATTCATGCGCACAGAAAACCTGAGTCTCGATGGGTAAGGATGCAAGCTTTTTCAATGAGTTAACAGCCTGTTCTGCGGTGCCACCGAGTAAGCGGCCGCACCCTGCTGAAAATAAAGCATCGCCGCAGAATAGCTTACCATCACCGACAAACGCGATATGATCCTCGGTATGGCCTTCTACGCCCACCACCAGAAAACGGTGATCAAACACATCAATCTGGTCACCGTCTTTCACTGCCATCGTAAGTCGAGGGATAGGCTTTACATCGGGACCGATCACCGCAGCACTTGGCGCAAAGCGTACTAAATCTTCAATGCCATTGGTGTGATCCCAGTGATGGTGTGTGATTAAAATGCAGGATAAGGTCAACTCATGTGCCTGAATGTAGTCGATAACTTGATGTGCTTCACCCGGATCGACCACCGCACAACGGTTATCTTCACTAATAATGAGCCATATGTAATTATCGTTAAATGCAGGTATGCTTTTGACACTGAGCATTGGGTTCTCCAGCAATAGAATGAGCCTTGACCATGAAACCAGCGCGCATCGATTATCACTATGATTACCCCTATACGTGGGACCAAGTTGCGTATGGGGATTGGACACGAGCGCAGTTACAAACGCGTTTAGATGAATGCTTGCCTAACCTGTTTGGCTACCATTTACTGAAGCTCGGTGGGCTAAGCTGCGAACTGGTCAGCCAACAGTGTAACATTCAACACCAAGTCTGTGTGGATAAACGTAATCCAATGCGCAACTTAACCGCAGAGCATTATGCGCTTCCCTTCATCGAAAAATCGTTTGATGCGTGCTTACTGGCTCATCAGCTCGACTATAGCGATGACCCTCACCGGTTGCTGCGTGAAGTGGATCGCGTGATGATTGACGATGGATATCTTATTTTATCCGGCGTCAACCCGACCAGCGTGATGGGAATCAAGCGCGTATTGCGGGGACGCGGCCAGCGACTGCCATGGAGTGGACGTATGTTTTCTCCACTGAGGATCCGCGATTGGCTAAGTGTGATGAATTATGAGGTGACCACTGCAACGCACTTTGGTTTGTGGCCAACGAAACAGCCCAAGGCGAGACACGCTTGGGTAGAAAGCAGCTTTGCTGAATTCACGCCCCTGGTCGGCTGCGTCTACTTTATTATCGCTCGTAAACGCAGCTACCCGTTAAAACCCATCAAACCACGCTGGAAACTGAAAAAAGCCGTTGCGCCTTTAGGTGGGGTGGTGCCAAACGGTGGATAAAACGTGCTTATTGAGGCTGATACCCTTCATCAACCAGAGTAGGGTGATTGGCTGCCTCTCGGGCTAATTCATCACAGCGTTCGTTTTCTGGGTGACCAGCGTGGCCTTTTACCCAGTTCCACGTCACCGTATGCTTGGCAGCCGCTACATCGAGTTGCTGCCATAAATCAGCGTTTTTCACAGGCTTTTTATCCGCCGTTTTCCACTGACGTTTTTTCCAGTTATGGATCCATTGTGTGATCCCTTGGCGTACGTATTGGCTGTCTGTGGTAAGCACGACCTCGCATGACGAGGTAAGAGCGTTCAGTCCGACGATAGCCGCCATGAGCTCCATACGGTTGTTCGTTGTGAGGGTATAACCGGCGCTCAAGGTTTTTTCGTGCTGTTTATAACGCATCACCACACCGTAACCACCGGGACCTGGGTTACCGAGGCATGAACCGTCTGTGAAAATTTCTACCTGCTTGGTCATCTTTGGTACTATCGGGTATTAGAATCTGCCAAGTTTGACATAAGTACTGCCATGAAAGCGAATTACGATCGCCTTGTTGTTCTTGATACTGAAACCACAGGTATGAACCGCGAAGGTGGCCCTCATTATCAGGGACACAACATTATCGAAATCGGCGCGGTTGAAATTATCAATCGTAAGCTAACCGGTCGGCACTTTCATGCCTACATTAAACCGACACGTGCGATTGATCCTGAAGCCATTGAGGTACACGGTATCACGGATGCTTTTCTCGCCGACAAACCGACATACGCCGATGTGCATGAGGCATTTGTATCCTTTGTAGAAGGGGCAGAGCTAATTGCCCACAATGCACCCTTTGACGTCGGTTTCATGGACTACGAGTTTAAAAACCTGGGGGTGGCGTTAAAGACGAGCGAGATCTGTTCGATTACCGATACCCTTGCCATGGCGAAGAAAATCTTCCCGGGTAAGCGCAATAACTTGGATATTTTATGTGAGCGCTATGGTATTGATAATTCTCGCCGCACGTTGCACGGGGCATTACTTGATGCCGAGATCTTAGCCGACGTTTACTTACTGATGACGGGCGGGCAAACCAGCTTGTCTTTTAACGCAGGAACTGACACGGACAATGCGAGCCCGATGGCGCCGCGTTCGGTCAAACGTCAGAAACCGCTAAAGATTATCCCCGCGTCCGCCGATGAACTAAGTGCACACGAAGCGCGTTTAGATTTTATTGAGCAAAATGGTAGCTGTCTTTGGCGACAGTAGGAGAGCACATGAAAAAGCGGTGGTGGACTGCCTGTCTTTGTATCCCATTATTGGCGCAAGCCAATGAGCAAGAAATACGTCTGCTGGAAAACCGCTTTCGGGTTGATCCTACCATTGAGCGTGCCGCGTTCGTGATTTACCGAGAAGACCCCAGTGTCCCTGTGGTCCTGGTGCGCCCCGACGGCACTAAGTACTACGCTTGGCGACATCCGGATAAAGTTTCCTGGCACCAAGAATCGGACATGGACATCGTTTCCATTACTGATCCCATGCCCGGTCCGTGGCAAGCGATTGGCCGAGTTAGCCCTGATAACAAAGTAAAAGTGCTGAGCGACCTGCGTATGCAGGTTGATGATCTTCCTCCGCGTTTGTATCAGGGGGAAACGGTGAAATTCACGGCGCGATTAAAACTTGGCGATGAGCCTCTCATCCTGCGCGATTTCATCGAGCGCGTTGATTTGAATGTCACCTTTACCGAGTACGTCGAAGATCCTGAATCGCTCAACCCTGATCAGCGCCCTCAGCCGCGCTCACTCGGGCATTTTAGTGACGATGGGACGGGCTTAGACGAAAAGCCCAACGATGGTATCTTCACCGTCGCACTGCCGGTGAATGTGATGCCCGGTAAATACCGAGCGCGTGTGACGTCAGGCAATGGCATTTTTTTCCGCACCTTAGAGCAAGAAGTACTGGTGTATCCAACGCCATTGATGGCGACGTTTAAACAAAGTCAAATTGATGATGAGCCACACAAGCTGGTTATTCAGGCCGAGGAAGCCAGTATTGAGCCGGGTAGCATATCGGTGCATGCCAAATTCATCGACACGGAAGGGAAGACTACGGTTTACCAAACATCGAACGATGATAAATCCATGACGATGACATTGGACATCCCGTATGCATCCACGCCGGGCCAGTACAAATGGAGCAGTATGCTTTATGCGACGGATTTACTGTCAGGCCGACCGCTGGTTTTTAGTTTACCTGAGCAGACGTTTGCGGTGACCGATTATGAAGCGCTTGAACAAGCAGAAGCCGAGCGGTTGGCGCGTGAGCGTGAATTGCAAGCGGCAGCAGAAGAACGGCGCCGTGAGCGAGAGAAAGAAAAGGCCCGCACGACATCTTTGCTGATTATCGGTGTAGGGAATCTATTGATTGTTCTACTCGTGGCGGCGGTTTGGTTTGTGCTGAAAAAGCGCAAAGCCCGTAAGCTCGCTGAAGCAGCTCAAGAATTGGAAGCGCCGCCACCCGATGAAGACACGCACGAAGAAATGGGCGATGAGTTGGACATGGATAAACCGGATAAAGAATAAAAAAGGGAAGTAAGGAATAAAAAAAGAGAAGGCAATTGCCTTCTCTTTTTATTTGGGCAGCTTAACGAGAATCATTAAGCTGCATCATGCATCTTTCCCACTTTGGTCGATGCAGCAGGAAGCTCTGCAGGATCGAAGTCGTCAACATTGATGGTTTCTAGTCGACCCACTTCGGCGTCACGGAGCAGCTGTGCTTCTTGTTCGCTGATCACGCCCGCATCCAGACCTTTCTGTGCCACTTGATCTAAGAACATAAATGGCAGTTTCTCGCCGATACCGTCACAAACTTTTTTGTGAATCGGCTCTGCAGTGAGAATGTCGTGAAGTGCTTTTTCGATATTCCCAATGGCGTTACCAGGCTCGAAGAATTGTCCTCGGCCAATGCGATCACGTGTTGCACTTGGCGATTGCAAAATCACCGCAAGCTTACCGTCTAAGCGATCACTTGGTTTGCGGCGACCTTTACCTAATGGGAACACGAGGGCACGTACCAATCCTGCAATCATACGATTTGGGAAGTTGGCAAGGAACTCATCCAGCGCTTGCTCAGTTTGGTACATGGCATCTTGCATACCCCAATGAACCAATGGCAGATCGTCTTTCTGATAGCCCTCATCGGCGTAACGTTTCATGGTTGCAGAGGCAAGATAAAGCTGACTAAGCACATCACCCAGACGCGCAGACAGACGCTCTTTACGCTTCAAATTCCCCCCGAGAACCGCCATTGAAACGTCAGCCAGCAGTGCTAATGCCGCACTGTAGCGGTTCATTTGCTGGTAGTAACGGCGTGTTTCGTCTTTACGTGGTGTTTTCGAGAAGCGGCCATCGGTCAGACCGAGCCACAATGTGCGAGCAAGGTTACTCATCACAAAGCCGACATGACCAAACAGTGCGCGATCAAAGGCACTTAATGCACGTTGTGAATCGGTATCTTCACTGGCACGAATTTCATCCAAGACAAATGGATGACAGCGGATCGCCCCTTGACCGAAGATGATCATCGAACGCGTCAAAATGTTCGCACCTTCAACGGTTATGGCGATAGGTGAGCCTTGATAGTTGCGTCCCAAGAAGTTTTTAGGACCAAGGCAGATACCTTTACCGCCCACAACATCCATCGCATCAATCACACCTTGTTGACTACGATGCGTACAGTGATATTTGACGATGGCGGAGATCACCGACGGTTTTTCTCCCAAGTCAATCCCGGTCACGGTCAGGGCACTGGCGGCGTCCATCACGTAAGCATTGCCTGCGATACGCGCTAGAGGCTCTTCAATCCCTTCCATTTTACCGATCGGCAATTTGAACTGACGACGAATACGCGCATAAGCACCGGTTGCCAAGGCTGCTGACTTCAGGCCGCCTGTGGTGTTCGATGGGAGGGTGATGCCGCGACCAATCGACAGACATTCCATCAGCATACGCCAACCTTGGCCCGCCATTTTCTGGCCACCAATGATAAAGTCCATTGGAACGAAGACGTCATGTCCCTGTGTCGGTCCATTTTGGAATGGAACGTTCAGAGGGAAGTGACGACGGCCGATATCGACACCTTCTAAATCGGTCGGGATCAGTGCACAGGTAATACCGAGCTCATCTTGATCACCTAGTAGATGGTCAGGATCGCGAAGTTTAAACGCGAGACCGAGTACGGTAGCGACAGGGGCTAGGGTAATGTAGCGTTTGTTCCAGGTGATTTTCATCCCCAGCACTTCTTTGCCTTCCCACATCCCTTTTGTGACTACTCCGTAGTCAGGGATCGAGCCCGCATCGGAGCCTGCCTCTGGGCTGGTTAAGGCAAAGCATGGAATTTCTTTACCCTCAGCAAGGCGCGGTAAGTAGTGGTCTTTTTGCTCTTCGGTACCATAGTGCTGCAATAGCTCACCCGGACCGAGGGAGTTGGGGACCCCGACCGTAGATGACAGTACGCCTGACACGCCAGACAGTTTTTGTAACACCAAAGACTGGGCGTAAGCGGAGAACTCGAGGCCACCATATTGTTTTTTGATGATCATGGCGAAGAACTTGTTGTCCTTCAGGTATTGCCATACCTCAGGTGGTAAATCTGCCAGCTCGTGGGTGACTTGATAGTCATCAACCATACGGCAGACTTCATTCACAGGGCCATCCAAGAACGCCTGCTCCTCGGCACTTAAACGTGGTGCTGGGATATCATGCAATTTGTTCCAGTCAGGCGTGCCACGGAAAAGATCGGCTTCCCACCATACTGTGCCTGCGTCGATAGCTTCTTTTTCTGTGGCTGACATTTCTGGCATCACAGACTTAAACGCTTTAAACGCTGGCTTACTGATCCAGTTGCGACGGAATGTCGCGATATTAAGTGGCAGTGCGATTACGGCAAAGATCAGCCAAGTGATCTGTCCGACACTACCCAGTAAAGTCCCTACTACTAGTCCCGCAGCCAATACAGCTGTTGAAACCAGCAAATTGGCACGATGGTATGCGAGTACGCCTGCCACAATTAGCATGGCAGCGATAAATAACCCTGTCGCCATCACGTCATCTCCTTCGGTTTAGTTAGCCTCTCCCTAAGTGAGGTAAGAGGTCGTACCACTTAATGTAAGCAAAAATTTAAATATTTGTAAATTGGTACGGTGTGATGTGGCTTGCAAGGTGAGAAAATCATCAATCATTCTTCGCCAAAGTTGGAAAGATAGGTTGCCATTTGAACAAACGTGACCTAGCTCGAGACCAACACGCAAGCGGCAGTCGACAGGCACAAAACGATACGGTTACACTGACCTTAAATCCGCTCTCACCCCCCCCGGTGCACAGAGTGAGAGCCTGGCCTTTTTCAACGATGGGAACATGCCATGTACCAAGATATTATTCGCGGTGAGCTGTCGGAAGCAGCTACCGTTTTGAATGCCTTTTTAAGTGACGACAAAAACATTCAACAAATTGAAGAAGCTGCCAAGCTATTGGCCGATAGCTTCAAAGCGGGTGGCAAGGTGCTTTCGTGTGGGAACGGTGGCTCGCACTGTGATGCCATGCATTTTGCCGAGGAGTTAACGGGCCGTTATCGCGAAAACCGTCCGGGATATCCTGCGATTGCGATTTCTGATCCAAGCCACCTTTCTTGTGTTTCCAACGACTTTGGCTATGAGTTTGTTTTTTCACGCTATGTTGAAGCCGTCGGTATGAAAGGCGACGTCCTCTTTGGTCTGTCTACCTCTGGAAACTCCGGTAACATTCTTAACGCGATCGATGCGGCGAAAGCGAAAGGCATGAAGTCCATCATGCTGACTGGGAAAGACGGCGGCAAAATGGCTGGTCTTGCGGATATCGAAATTCGTGTCCCTCATTTTGGCTATGCAGATCGTATTCAAGAAGTCCATATTAAGATTATCCATATCCTTATCCAGCTGGTGGAAAAGGAAATGGCGGCATAATGCTCGGAGGTAGATGAAAGAATGTGTGAACTGCTTGGCATGAGTGCCAATGTGCCGACGGATATCTGTTTTAGCTTTACTGGGCTTATTCAGCGCGGCGGAAAAACAGGACCGCATCGAGATGGCTGGGGCATTACCTTTTACGAAGGGAAAGGGTTTCGCACTTTTAAAGATCCCGCCCCAAGCTGCCAATCTAAAGTGGCTGAGCTGGTAACCAGTTATCCGATCAAAAGCTGTGCGGTAGTCAGTCATATTCGTCAGGCTAATCGAGGTGGCGTCAGCCTTGAAAACACGCATCCTTTTACTCGCGAAATTTGGGGACGTTATTGGACGTTTGCCCACAATGGTCAGCTATCTGGGTTTGAAAGCTTAGAAACGGGCCACTTTAAGCCTGTGGGAGAAACCGACAGCGAAAAAGCCTTCTGTTGGCTGCTTAATGAGCTATACAAGCACTATCCACAGCAACCCGATAACATGTGTGAGGTGTTCGACTTTATCGCCTCGCGCTGCGATCGGTTACGTGCACTTGGAGTGTACAACATGCTGTTTAGCGATGGTGACTATGTGATGGCGTATTGCAGTAATAACTTGCACTGGATTACGCGACGAGCTCCGTTTGGTAAGGCGAGCTTGATCGATCAGGAAATGACGGTTGATTTTCACGAGGAGACCACGCCCAATGATGTCGTCACTGTGATCGCGACCCAGCCGCTAACCAATAATGAAAACTGGCACAAAATGGCAGAAGGGGAGTACTGCGTCTTCCATTTTGGTGAAGTGTATTGCACCAATCAAGATCAGTATGCAACGACCTGATGGCGGTCTTGCTTACATAGAAAAGGCGCCCTCAGGCGCCTTTTTTGATCAGGACGAATTACACTAGGCTTTTAGATCGTCATATTCATCAGCGGCATAGCCAGCAGGGCCCAACGGCGCGCCGTCGAGCCAAGCTTGGCCAGCTTCCATGCGTAAGCGCTCTTCGACAAACCAGCGAACAACCAAAGGATAAATCTGGTGCTCTTGTTGTTGCACCCGGGCGGCAACAGTATTGGCGTCGTCTTCTGCAAAGATGGGGACACGTGCTTGTAAAATCACCGGGCCACCATCCAGTTCTTCTGTGACAAAATGCACTGAGGTGCCATGCTCGGTATCACCCGCCTCAATCGCGCGCTGGTGGGTATGTAAGCCCGTGTATTTGGGGAGCAACGACGGATGAATATTCAGCATTCGTCCTTGGTAGTGCTCGACAAAGGCTGGAGTGAGTATACGCATAAAGCCGGCGAGAACGACCAAGTCAGGAGCGAACGCATCAATGGCGGTTGCCAACGCATGATCGTAAGCGTCGCGAGTGTCATAGCGCGAGTTTTCGAGCACGCGAGTCTCGATACCAGCATTATCCGCGCGGGTTAGGCCGTAGGCATCTGGCTTGTTTGCAATCACGCCGACAATTTTTGCGTTTTGCGGGCACTTATCGATTAAGGCCTGAAGATTACTGCCACTTCCCGAGATCAACACCACGATGCGTTTTGTCATTACACCAACTCCACTTGCGCTTCGCCGTCAGCACTTGTTGCAATATGGCCCAACTGCCAAGCGGTTTCCCCTGACTCATTAAGCAGTGCAATCGCTTGTTCGGCATGTGCTTGTGGTAGCGCGATGACTAAGCCGACGCCACAGTTAAAGGTGCGCAGCATTTCATAGTCACTGACATTGCCTTGTGCCTGCAACCAGTTAAAAATGGCTGGCCATTGCCAGCTATTTCCATCAATAACGGCTTTTGTACCTTGAGGCAATACGCGGGGAATGTTTTCCCAGAAGCCGCCACCGGTAATATGAGAAATGGCGTGGGCAGGGTATTGCTCAAGTAAAGTGAGTACTGACTTCACATAGATGCGAGTCGGTGCTAGCAAGTGCTCAACCAAAGGTTTGCCTTCGAGTGGCATGGTTAAATCAGCCTCGCTAACTTCCAAGATCTTACGGATCAGAGAGTAGCCGTTTGAGTGAGGACCGCTAGAAGCCAGACCAATCAGAGCATCGCCTTCACCGACCTTACTGCCATCAATTAATGCGGATTTTTCCGCCACCCCGACACAAAACCCAGCGACATCATAATCATCCCCTGAGTACATGCCCGGCATTTCAGCGGTTTCGCCACCGATCAGGGCACAACCGGCTTGTTGGCATCCATGCGCAATCCCTGTGACCACATCGGCCGCTGTCTCAACATCTAATTTTCCGGTCGCGTAGTAGTCGAGGAAAAAGAGTGGTTCTGCCCCTTGAACAATCAGATCGTTCACACACATAGCGACCAAATCAATGCCGATCGTATCGTGCTTATTGGCATCAAGCGCTAAACGTAATTTGGTTCCTACCCCATCAGTGCCGGACACCAGCACGGGTTCTTTATACTTGGTCGGTAACTGACACAGGGCACCAAACCCGCCCAAGCCGCCCATTACTTCAGGACGGTGAGTTTGTTTGACGACGCCTTTGATACGGTCGACTAGGGCGTTACCCGCATCAATATCGACACCTGCATCCTTGTAGCTAAGAGATGATTGTTTACCGCTCACTGCAATTCCTCGCCGGAGTTGGAAGTCAAAAGTCGGCGCTATTCTATCAGTAGATAATTAGAAAGGAAAACGTTTGCGTCAGCTGTTTGGTGAGGAAATAAGCGAGATGTCAAGCCTTTGATCTACGCTAGCAAAACCCTTTCGTGTATACTACCGAGAATTTGTTTTTTGTAAGGAGTCTAAGATGAAGGTCGTGGAAGTCGGGCACCCGTTAGTGAAGCATAAAATTGGATTGATGCGTGAGCGGGATATTAGCACTAAGCGATTTCGTGAGCTTGCCACTGAAGTGGGTAGCCTACTGACATACGAAGCCACTTCAGACTTCGAAACAGAAAAAGTGACCATCGAAGGTTGGGACGGCCCAGTCAGCGTTGATCAAATCAAAGGTAAAAAAGTCACCGTGGTGCCTATTTTGCGTGCAGGGCTCGGTATGATGGACGGTGTGCTAGAGCATGTACCAAGTGCCCGTATCAGTGTGGTCGGCATTTACCGTGATGAAGAAACGCTAGAGCCTGTACCGTATTTCCACAAGTTGGCGAGCAATATCGACGAGCGCATGGCGCTGGTGGTCGATCCTATGCTGGCAACGGGTGGTTCTATGATTGCCACTATCGATTTGCTCAAAGAGCAAGGTTGTCAGCACATCAAAGTATTGGTGTTAGTCTCTGCTCCTGAGGGTATTGAAGCTTTGAAAAAAGCGCATCCGGATGTCGAGCTCTATACTGCAGCTATCGATGAAAAGCTGAATGACAAAGGCTACATCGTCCCTGGCCTAGGTGATGCCGGCGATAAAATCTTCGGCACCAAGTAATCGTCATCATCGCCAGATTATGGCGTAATAACGGATCAAAAAGCCCGCTTAGTATCGCGGGCTTTTTTAGTCTAAATGTTCCGTCTTATAAAGACAGGCCTATTTTATCGAGGTAAGCACGTACTTGCGCTTCGATCCCCTCACCATCTAATTGCAGCTCAGCATGCAATTCTTGTTGAGTGCCTTGTGGAATAAAGCGATCGGGCAAGCCAATTTGCAATACCGGCTTGATGACACCTTGCGTCATCAAGCTTTCAATCACACCGGTTCCCGCTCCGCCAGCGGTGGCGTTTTCTTCAATAGTGACGAGGCAATCATGCGTTTTCGCCATTTCTGCCACTAAATCGGTATCCAGAGGTTTGGCAAAGCGCATATCTACTACGGTTGCATCAAGCACTTCTGCTGCCGCGAGGGCGCCGGGCAGCAGAGTACCAAAGTTAAGTAGCGCAACGCGCTTGCCTTGGCGTTTTTGCACGCCTTTACCGATAGGGAGTGCATGCATATCGCGTTCAATATCAACGCCCATCCCTCCCCCGCGCGGGTAGCGAACCGCGGCCGGGCCCTGATGAATATGACCGGTATAGAGCATTTGACGGCATTCGTTCTCGTCGCTTGGCGTCATCACCACTAGATTCGGGATGCATCTTAGGTAGCTTAAATCAAATGCCCCTTGGTGCGTTTGGCCGTCGGCGCCCACGATGCCACCTCGGTCGATCGCGAATAATACCGGCAAGTTCATAATGGCGACATCATGGATCAGCTGATCGTACGCACGCTGTAAGAAGGTGGAGTAGATAGCCACCACAGGGTTGTACTCACCAATCGCCATACCTGCCGCTAGAGTGACGGCATGTTGTTCGGCAATCGCAACATCGAAGTATTTGTCAGGATGCGCCTTGGAAAAGCGCACCATACCAGAGCCTTCGCGCATCGCTGGGGTAATGGCGAGCAGTTTGTCGTCTTGCTCGGCCATATCACACAACCAGTCACCAAAAACATTGGAAAATGTCGGGCTGGCCGGTTTTGATTTCGGTAGGGTATGTACGCTTGGATCGAATTTAGGAACGGCGTGATAACCAATCGGATCTTTCTCCGCAGGCGCGTAGCCTTTGCCTTTTTTCGTCATCACGTGCAAGAACTGCGGCCCTTTCAGGTTACGCATGTTCTTTAGCGTTTTAACCAGCTCTTCCACGTCATGACCATCGATTGGGCCGATATAGTTAAAGCCGAGCTCCTCAAACATGGTCCCCGGAACAACCATCCCCTTGAGGTGCTCTTCAGCGCGACGGACCAGCTCTTTAATTGGTGGTGCGCCCGACAGGACTTTTTTGCCCCCTTCTCGGATGGTGGTATACAAATTACCAGAAAGAAGCTGCGCCAGATGATTGTTGAGGGCACCAACATTCTCTGAAATCGACATTTCGTTGTCGTTGAGGATCACCAGCATGTCGGGTTTCACGTCCCCAGCATGGTTCATCGCCTCAAATGCCATCCCTGCGGTGATGGCTCCGTCTCCAATCACACTAACGACTTTGCGGTTTTTCCCTTCTTTTTCGGCACAAATAGCCATTCCCAATGCGGCGCTAATTGATGTGGAGGAGTGGCCTACCGACAATACATCGTAGGGGCTTTCATCGCGCCACGGGAAGGGATGCAATCCGCCCTTTTTGCGAATCGTCGGCATTTTTTCGCGCCGACCCGTCAAAATTTTATGTGGGTAGGCTTGGTGACCGACATCCCAAACAAGGTGATCAAAAGGGGTGTTATAGACATAGTGGAGTGCGACAGTCAGCTCGACAGTGCCAAGTCCAGACGCAAAATGACCACTTGAGTGGCTGACCGTATTTAGTAAGTAGGTACGCAGCTCATCACACAGTTCAGGAAGGTGATCACGCGGAATGGTGCGTAACTCTTCCGGCGTATCAGCCAACGCGAGTGTAGGGTACTTTGATATATCCAGTGTCATAGTGGTTCGGCGCTTTTATTGGTAATGCTAGTTGTTGCGCTCGATGATATATCGGGCAAAAACTTCCAGTTGTTCGGTATTGTAGGGGATCGCATGCAGCGCGTGTAGTGCTTCTTGGTAAAGTTGCTGTGCTTTTTCTTGCGCGCCCTGTAAACCGAGTAGCGCAGGGTAGGTGCTTTTATCCGCGCTCACGTCCGATCCCTGCGGTTTCCCCAATGTTTGGGTATCGCTTGTGATATCTAAAATGTCATCTTGCACTTGAAACGCGAGGCCAATGGCGTTGGCAAAGGTATCTAGCTCGTCAAGGTGTATTACCCCTTTCTCGCCGGCGGCATAAGCCCCCAGTCTTACCGCGCCTCGAATTAATGCCCCCGTTTTGTTACGGTGGATTTGTTTTAACCCCTCTAACCCGACGTGTTGGCCCTCAGCAGCGAGATCGAGCGCTTGACCCAGACACATTCCACTGGCGCCACTGGCGTTTGCAAGCGTTCTGATCATGTCGATACGGTAAGACTCAGCGTTTGGATTGAGTGACCCTTCGGATAACACCGTAAACGCCAAAGTTTGCAAGGCATCCCCGGCGAGAATGGCGGTCGCTTCATCAAACTCGATATGGCAGGTAGGTTGACCTCGTCGCAGACTATCATCATCCATGGCGGGCAAATCATCGTGGATCAGAGAGTACGCGTGAATGCACTCTACCGCCACAGCAGGCGTGTCCAAGTCAGTGATAGGCACGCCAAACAATTGTCCGGTAGCATAGGTCAAGAAAGGACGAACGCGTTTGCCACCGAGCAGTAAGCCGTGGCGCATTGCTTTAATAAGCGGTAAATCTTGGTGAGAGAGTGTGTCTAGCCAACGCGATAGCTGTTGGTTGCTGCGGTGTTGAGTCTCCCGCAGCGCGAGCTGTACAACGGAATTAGTCATTGTCGTCGTGCGAAAATTCAGTCAGTGGCGCGTCATCATCTTGAGAAAGCAGAATCTCAACGCGCTGTTCGGCATCTGCTAAGGTTTTTTGTCCTTGGCGCGCAAGCGCAATACCGCGCTCAAAGCGCTTCATTGCCGTATCAAGGGCGAGATCGCCAGTCTCTAAAGCACCGACGATCGCATCCAACTCTTTGAGGGTGTCCTCAAAGGTCATATTTTCTGGTTTCTTCACAGCCATGATGCAATAAAATTAGAGAAGGAGGGGCAGACGTTAACCCAGTGCTGACAGGGGGTCAAATTCATCAGACGATTTTTGTGTCCCAAACGCCGCTTTGCAAATCACGCATTCTGCTTGTTGGTATTTGCGGATTTGCGCTAAACCTATAGGATTGGTTGCCGATACAACCAAAGACAACAAAAACAAATAATAACGAACCGATGTAATCTAAGGGAGACTGACGTGGATATAGCGACGCTCATCGGCATTATAGGCTCGTTCGCATTCGTCATTATGGCCATGCTGTTGGGCGGCACCATGAACATGTATTTCGACGTGCCGTCCGTACTGATTGTTATCGGGGGCAGTCTTTTCGTGGTGTTGACCAAATACACCATGGGGCAGTTCTTTGCTTGCTTTAAGATTGCAGGCAAGGCGTTCATGTTTAAGTCGGATGACCCGGAAGACTTGATTGCAAAGATTATTGAAATGGCAGATGCCGCCCGTAAAGGCGGCTTTTTGGCGTTGGAAGAGATGGAAGTCAGTAACTCGTTTATGCAAAAAGGGGTTGATTTGCTGGTGGATGGGCATGATGCGGATGTGGTGCGGGCCACGTTGCAAAAAGACATCAACCTAACCGAAGAGCGGCACGACCACGGGATCAGTTTTTACGCGGCGTTAGCCGATGTTGCGCCGGCAATGGGGATGATCGGGACCTTGATTGGTCTGGTGGCGATGCTCTCTAATATGGATGACCCGAAAGCCATAGGTCCTGCGATGGCCGTGGCCTTGTTGACCACTATGTACGGCGCCATGCTCGCCAACATGGTCGCAACACCTATCGCTAACAAGCTCGCGTTGCGTAAAGGGCAAGAAAAACTGAATCGGCGCTTAATTATGGATGGCTTATTGGCCATTCAGGATGGGCAAAACCCACGTGTTATCGACGGATTTTTGAAAAACTACCTCAACGAGAGCAAACGTGAAGTGGATGTTGATAATTAAGCATTGGCCGCTCACGCCAGTGATCCGTGGGTAAGGAGTCTAGATGGCACAACAAGAAGAAGAGGACTGCAAATGTCCACCGCCCGGCTTGCCGCCGTGGATGGGGACGTTCGCTGATCTGATGTCACTGCTGATGTGCTTTTTCGTACTTTTGCTGTCCTTTTCTGAGATGGACGTTTTGAAGTTTAAGCAGATAGCAGGGTCGATGAAGTTTGCCTTCGGGGTACAAAATGTTTTGGAAGTCAAAGACATTCCCAAAGGCACCAGTGTGATAGCGCAAGAGTTCCGTCCTGGGCGACCAGAGCCGACTCCTATTGAAGTGATCATGCAGCAAACCATCGATATGACCCAACGAACACTCAATTTCCAAGAAGGGGAGTCGGACCGCTCAGGAGGCTCACAACGTACTGCGTCGGATATGGAGGGAGGCACCAGTGCACAGGTTGCTTCTCAACTGGAGCAGCAACAAAGTCAGCAGCAAATGGAACAGTTGCAAAAAATGATTGTGCAGGCGCTAGAACGTGAAATCGAAGAAGGGGCTGTTGAAGTTGAAAACTTGGGTCAACAACTGGTGATCCGTATTCGTGAGAAAGGCGCGTTTCCGCAGAACTCAGCCTTTTTGCAACCCAAATTCCGCCCCATGGTACGTCAAATTGCGGAACTGGTGAAAGATGTGCCCGGTGAAATCAAAGTGTCAGGCCACACGGACAGCACACCTTTGGAATCGGAGCTATACCGCTCCAACTGGGATTTATCCGCGCAGCGTGCGGTATCGGTGGCACAAGAAATGGAAGAGGTGCCCGGCTTCAACCACTTGCGTATGAAAGTGGAAGGGCTGGCGGATACTCAGCCGCGAGCGCCGAATAACTCGCCAGATAACCGTGCGGCCAATCGTCGTGTGGAAATTGCTGTGATCCAAGGAAAACCCAGTTTTTCGGATGAAATATCGGCCGACAACGCGGCTGCACCTACCCCATAAGCCAGATTCAGCTGGATTCTGACCGTAATGGACTGATTAAAAACGTTTATTATGGTCAGATTTTTCACTTTCGCTCAGACACAACAATGCCCGGTTTCAGCTAGGGCGTGGTTATTGTATAATCCGCGACCTTGTTTCCAGCTGTATCGAACCGGTTATGAAGTTTATCGTTAAAATTCACCCTGAGGTGATCGTCAAAAGTGAGTCTGTCAGAAAGCGTTTTACTAAAATCCTCGAATGCAATATTCGTAATATTTTAAAGCGTCGGACAGATAATACGGCAGTATATAACCGTAGGGATCACATTGAGGTGACGTTAAAACAACCAAACGAGCGTCAGCTTGTACTGGATGTGTTAACCAACACACCTGGCGTGCAGACGGTGCTTGAGGTTGAGCAAACATTATTTAACGATTTACACCATATCTATGAGCTCACCCTTGCGGGCGTTCGTCATCAAATCGAAGGCAAAACCTTTTGTGTGCGCGCTAAACGCCGCGGAAAGCATGACTTTACCTCGATTGATGTGGAACGCTACGTGGGGGGAGGATTAAACCAAGCCGTTCCGAGCGCCAGCGTACAGCTGAAAAAGCCTGATGTCACCGTAATGATGGAAGTGGACCACGATAAGCTGAACTTGGTGAAGCACCGTCACACCGGCTTGGGTGGCTTCCCTCTCGGCACGCAAGAAGATGTGCTGAGCCTGATCTCCGGAGGATTCGACTCAGGGGTGTCTAGCTACCTGCATATTAAGCGCGGTAGCAAGGTTCATTATTGCTTCTTCAACTTAGGCGGCAAAACCCATGAAACGGGTGTGCAGCAGGTATCGCACTTCTTGTGGAACAAGTTTGGCTCGTCGGCGAAAGTGAAATTTATTTCTATCGACTTTGAGCCGGTTGTCGCCAGTATCCTCGAAAACATCGATGATGGTCAGATGGGAGTCGTGCTAAAGCGGATGTTTATGCGTGCGGCGAGCATGGTTGCCGAGCGTTTCGGTATTCAAGCTCTGGTCACCGGCGAAGCATTGGGACAAGTATCGAGCCAAACCCTGACCAATTTACGTATGATTGATAACGTGACGGACACGTTAATCTTGCGTCCGCTGATCAACTGGGATAAAGAAGACATAATCCAGACAGCCCGTAAAATCGGCACTGAAGACTTCGCTAAAACCATGCCTGAATTCTGTGGTGTGATTTCAAAAAGCCCGACGATTAAAGCCGAGAAAGCCAAACTTGAGGCCGAGGAAGCGAAATTTGACTTCGCGTTACTGGAGCAAGTGGTTAACAATGCCTCGGTGATGGATATTCGCGATATCGAGAAACTCAGTCAGGAAAAGGCCCCCGAGGTTGAACTGGTTAACGAGGCCGAGCAAGGCGCGATTGTCATTGATATTCGCAGCAGTGATGACGAAGAGGAAAAGCCACTGAACATCGACGGCACTGACGTTGTTCATATTCCTTTCTTTAAATTAGCGACCCGCTTTGGCGACCTAGACCAAAGCAAAACCTACTTGCTGTACTGTGAGCGTGGTGTGATGAGCCGCCTTCAAGCGCTGTATCTAAAAGATATGGGCTTTGAAAATGTCAAAGTCTATCGCGGCTAATCGCGAAAAAAGCTCGATTTAAGCAAAGAAAAACAGGCAGCCTCGCTGCCTGTTTTTTATTCGGCGAATTTTTTCTCGTACTGCAAGTTTGGAAGGGGGACCATAGGTTCGGCAACCTGCCAAGCCAGAGCTTTCCCTGCCAAGACGTGAACAATCTCAATGGCAAATTCGAGCGCAGAGCCCGGGCCTTGGCTGGTGATCAACTTGTGATCATAATCAGTCATCACACGGCGACGACTGCGCCATTGCTCTGGGATCTGATCGCTGACACTGGGGTGGCAACTGATATGAGAGGTGGGGTAAAGCTGGTGGCGCTGCAAGACAAGCGCGGGAGCCGCGCAGATAGCCGCGACCCATGCATGGTCACTTTGCTGTTGTTTGATAATTTCTGTCACGATCGCGCTATCGCCTAAACACTGCGCCCCGTCAATGCCCCCGGGTAAAATGACGCAATCAAACGGCTGGTCGGCCACACTCGCCAAAGGTGCATCGCACACTAATTGTACGCCACGAGAACAGGTCAAAGTGAGTGAACCTTCAGGGTCGGCGCTGGCAACGGTGACACAAAAACCAGCCCGCTTCATCACATCAATGGCGGTGACGGTTTCCATTTCCTCGCTGCCGGGCGCCACGCATACTAAGACGTTAATCGGTTTCATGATTATCCTTTTTGTACCTCACGTTGCTTTACGGCATCATACAGCGCCTGATGAGTAGGCACCTTAATCTGATGATGTGCCGCTCGAGCCAGTAAATAGCCTGTGATCTGTTCAAGCTCTGTCTTTCTGCCATGATAGCAGTCGCGATTCATTGATGAGTAGTTATTTGCGGTGGCGCGTGCCACTGTCAGTGCTTGTGTTTTTAGCTGTTCGGCATGGGTAGCGATTCCGTCAGCCTGCATTACACGGGCAAGTTCTTGGCAAAGTAACTGGATGGTGTCTTGGTAGTCGGCAGATAACAATGCTCCGTTATTCACTTGATGAATCGCGGTGAGTGGATTGATCACACAATTAACCGCCAGCTTATGCCATAGCTGATGGATAATCGCTTCGTGCCAGTGCACTGGCGATAAGGCATGATCTAACACTTCGGCGACAAAGGCACACTGCTGACCTGCCTGATTCGCCGCGCCGATGTAAGTCTCTCCGTGGCCGGTATGCTGATAGCTCCCATGAGATGGGCTAAAGACGCCGTGTGAGGTGGTGGCGAGCAATAAAGGTTGCGACGGACTCACTAGCGTGTTGATTTGCGCATGCGGTCCCATCCCATTATGCATTAAGACGATAATTGTATCGGGATGAAGCTGCTCGATGAGAGGTTGTAAGGCATGCATGACGTCGTAAGCCTTGGTACACACCATTAATAGATCGCAATCGGTAATGGCTTGTGGCTGGTTAGCGGGGACCGTCACGGTATGGCTGTCGAGTACCAATTGCCGGCACACTTCTGTGCCTGCACGGGTGATCACCTGCACGCGATGACCGGCTTGCACTAATTGGGTTGCCCACAAAGTACCAATTGCGCCTGCACCGATAAAAGTTATGTTCATGACAAGCTCAGGGCGGTTAAAAGTGCATAGTTTATCACGAGGTAGGATCAAGATAGAGAAACAAGTTGGGGGAGGAAAAAAGCGCCGACCGAGAGGCCGGCGCAGTCACTTAGAATTTGTAGGTAGCGCTTAGGTAGTGGGAAATACCTGAGCTTTCCGTTGTGCCACCATCTTCAATCAAGTAGACATCGTTATAGGCTTTTAGGCCATAACCGAGGGCATAGTTGTCTGAGTGCCAATATAGGCCGTTAAACATCGCGCCGCCGTGGGTCGCTTGGCTGTTGCCTTTGAAAGTGTCATCGGCACCGAACTGGTAATCGATATAGCCTTGGTATGACAGGAAGCTACCGTTGTCGAAAAAGTGGAAAGGCTTAAACCAGTTGGTCGAGAATTGGTAACCGTTCCAGTCTTTTTTGTTGATGTCATACAAACCGTAAAGGTTCATGCCTACTTTGCCAAACCAAGGCAGTTCAACATCGGCACCGACACCCCAGAACGAGTTGTTAGTGTCACTATCGCCACCACCCCAGTTAAACAAAGTCGAGAAGTATACTTCTTGTACAGGGCCAAACGACAAGTCTTTCCCGGTGATGCCGTCAATTGAGAAGCGTGGTGCTAGCTTCATAAAGGCTTTAGGCGCGCCTTTTTTATTGTTGTTGTCGCTATCGCTTTCGGCAAGATCGAAGATGTCCACATAGCCATAGAGATCAACCACGCCTTTACGGCCGCCAAATTCCATCTCGAGGTAATTATGATCCTTATCGGTGTCAGTACCGAACTGAGGTTTCTCGTTGATGGCATACATGGCGTTAAACTGAAGCCATTTATGATCGTTTTTATAGATATCGTCTGAGTAATCAGCTGCGTTGGCGATAGGTGCCGCGCTAGCTGCCATGACGGCAAGTGCGAGTAGGGACTTTTTCATGGTGACTGCCTCTGCTTAAGTGTGTAACCGTTGAATTCAATGGAGGCAGTATATTGATTAAGTTCACTGCATAGAATGTAACAAATGTAGACAAGAATTATAGATGTGACTGAAGATGGGATGTATCCGATTACATGTCATTTTTGTGTGATCTTAATTACAAATTAATGGGGTGCAGAGCGCAATTTTTTGCACTCCGCTGTGATGGTTGAAAGCTAGTCCTGCCGGGTTTTTAGGCATTGTCCAGAAGAGGCGTCATGATGCGATGATTGTTTTCTAAAATGTCTACCAATATAGATCAGCATGACTAGACCTGGGATCACCATTAATGAGGTTATTACGAAAAATGTTGACCAGCTGTCTAGCCAGTCCACCATCATACCGCTGAACGATGCAAGAGAGGTGCGGCCAAGGTTACCCAACGATGCAAGCAGTGCGTATTGAGTGGCGGAAAAAGCTCGCCCAGTTAAGAAGGTCAAGAAAGAGACAAAGGCAATGGTGGCGAAAGCCGAGGTAAAATTATCCACCAGTATCGCGCCTAGCAGCAGGTGCTCGTCTGGCCCCACCACGGCAAGCCAAGCAAACATCAAATTACTGGAGGCCATAGCTACACCGCCAATAAACAAGCCTTTGATCACCCCAAAGCGCAAGTTAATATAGCTACCGATTAAGGTGTACACCACCGTCAGCCCCCAACCAATGAGTTTGGAATAGTAGCCAATTTGCTCATTGCTGAAGCCAACATCTTTGTAAAAGACAATCGACATGCGGCCCAAAAAGGCCTCGCCAATCTTAAAGAGAAAAACAAACAACAGAATGGCTAACGCAACTTTTACACCGTTGCGGCGGAAAAACTCGGCAAAAGGTTCAAACACAGTCACTGCTAACCAAGTGCGTGCACTGCTGTACCCTTTCCCTAGATAGTAACGGGTCGCGGCATCTTGGCGTTGGTCGCGGTCACTGGCAGGCTCCTTTACGTACAAGGTTGCCAGTAACATTAAGCCTACGAAACCTGCCATAATCACATACACTTGATTCCAACCGATGGCGTCAGCGTTGATAAAACCGATGTAACCGGGCACGGAATATCCCGTCCACCATCCTATGACCGACATGGCTGAAGCAAGTGGGAATTTATCGGTTTCATGCTCAGCAAAATTATCAATGCGAAAGGCATCAATGGCGACATCTTGGGTGGCAGAGGCGAGTGCAATCGCAAAAATCAGCGATGAAAGCACCACAGTAGTCACCCAAGGATCGATGGCCGTCAAGCCGTGTAAATTAAGTTGAGATAAGGCTAAGGTTGCGATCAGAATCAGCGCTTGGGTGAGCAATATCCAACTGCGGCGCTGTCCGAAGCGCTCATTAAGCATGGGCACTTTGAGTCTATCGATCAAAGGCGCCCAGAGAAAGTTCACCGCATACAGCACAAACACCGAGCCGAATAGACCAATCGCGGTGCGAGAGAGCCCTTCATCCGCGAGCCAGCCGTTTAAGTTGGAGCCGATTAACACCCAAGGAAAGCCGCTACAACAGCCCATCAAGAACACGTAAAGGAGTCGGCGGTCGGCATAGGGCGCAAGCGCCCCTTTAAGATTAGATAACATGATCGCAAGCCTGCCTGTCAGCTACTGAGAAGAYATTCGAGAGATGCTATTTATCACAATGGGTTGTTGTGGTACGTCTTGCATCCGCTTGCTTGGGATCGTCACGGTTGATTGAGATGAAATGTTTTGCACCGTGACAAAGCCTTCAACTACTCGACCAAAAACGGTATAGCCAAGCTTGTTGGGCGTGGCGTCTAGAAAGCCGTTATCATTGATATTAATGTAAAATTGACGCGTGGCCGAATCGGGGTCATTGGTTCTGGCCATCGCAATTGTGGCGCGCCGGTTACTTAAGCCATTGGTGGATTCGTTATCAACCGTGTCATATACCGGCAGGCGTTCGAGGTCTTTATCAAACCCGCCACCTTGTACTACGAACCCCGGGATCACGCGATGAAATATAGAGCCTACATAGCTGCCATCATCAACATAACGGAGAAAATTAGCCACGGTTTTGGGCGCTTTTTGCTCATCAAGACTGAGCGTAAATGCGCCGAGCGTTGTATCCACCTTTACCAACACTTCCGCCTGCGCTGGCAATGCAGCCAACGCAAGCATGCACATCATGCAGAAGGTACGCATGATTAAAAGTGCTCTTTCATGTGCTTAAGCAACTGTTCGTCGTTGGCAATATCTTGCAGCACCGCCTCAAGCAAGTTGTTTAGGGCCATTTCGATATCATCAGGCGATGCGCTGCTGATCCCTTCTTGGGTTGATTTGCCAGTGTAACGCTTCACGAAGCGACCATCAGGAGATTCAGCGACCAGCTGAAGCTGGACCGATGCTTCCATATTGTGCTTAAACACTGTGTGTTTTACACGCACGAGGGCATCAAGAATATCGAGGCGCAGTGTTCCCGGGCCATTCGCCACTACACGGAAGCCTTGCGAAGAAAGTTGGCGAGAAAGGGTATCTTCTAAGACAACGCGCAGATTCTGGCTAGCATGCAGTGGCTTCACGTTAGAGCGACCACTGTCAATGACAGCTACAAACTGGGCGGTACGCAGATCACGGCTTTTGACGACCACGGGCAAGTTATTCACTTGCTGTTGGTTTGAGGTGGCGGGTTTGGGCGCGATAGTTAGTTGCGGATCACGCGGCGATGAACAGCCTGCTAGGATAAGCACGGCAGCGGCAACGAGCAGTTTTTTCATTGTGTTCAGCATCCTTTACTTAATGTTGGGCGTGTACTGCTTGAAGAATAACGAATTTTTTATTCGACGCAATGACGGAGACATTACCAAAAAGGCGTTTTAACTTAGCATGATAGCCGAGATGTCGGTTTCCGATGACTAAAAGGCGGCCATGATTGGTCAGAACACGTTTTGCGTCACAAAACATTTGCCAAGCAATATGATCGGTAATGGCTTGTTGTTGATGGAATGGTGGATTGCACATCACCAAGTCCACATCATGGTGTGCAAACTCGCTCAAACAATCCCGCGCTTCACACTGAAAGCGAGTAGGCGCAATGTGATGCGCTAAAAGGTTACGTTGCGCCGATGCGACAGCCATATGGCTCTCGTCAACGGCATGGATAAAGGCATTTGGATTGTTTCGAGCCGCTTGCAAGGCAAGCACACCATTACCACACCCTAGATCGACAATCCTTTTTAATCCGGGTTCACTCGGAATGTGCGGTAACATCAAATACGCCGCAATATCCAGTTTTTGCGCAGAGAATACATTGGGGAAATTCGCCAGTGTCATGGCGTAATCAGGCACATCGAACGTATGTAGCTGGTCGATTAACTCGGGTTTGTCGTCACGCGGCGTGCAAAATACTAAGCGTGCTTTTTTCTTCGCCAGTGAGGTCACTGTGTTGCCGAGCTGGTGCTCAAACTGGTTTAACGTTGAGGTGTGAATCTCTTTGGTCTTCGCCGCAGCGATGACGGGAATGGACGAATCGGTGATTGCGGCAAGTTGTTGTAATTGCCATGACAACATGCGTGTGCTTTTCGGGATCCGTAATAGCACCACATCGACGCGCTCTGGCAGCGGCTCTAAGCTGGTTAATTGGACGACGCTAGGCAGAGCGTTGGCGGCTAAATTCTGGACAGTTGCTTGTTGTGCCACCACAGAATCACTGACTTGAATCGTGTCATAGCCTTGTTGTGACGCCCAGCAGCTTAGCGCGCCAAAGTGATCATTGATGATCAACACACGCGCACCGGCCGGTAATGACAACTCATCCACGTGCTCAATCAAGTATTCGTCGGCTGCATCGAACGCTTGCAGCGTTTCGTTTTTACGTCGGGGGTAACGGTGGAGTATTAATGGCTGGCCCGCAGGCGTCGTCATTTCAGTCTTCATCGGAGTTTTTGCGTCGCGCTAGATAAAGTAGGTATATTGTCGTACTCAGCCAGAGACTGCAATTTAAAACGTGGCGTCATCTCTGGTGTTGAAAGCTCACGCCACCGCGAAAGTCGCAAAATCATCAATAGCATCTACACTGAGAGCACCCGTGCTCCCCGTGTAAAATGTGGGAAGCAAAATGAAAATACAAACACAGATCACCGAGAAGCTCGAGCAGGCCTTTTCGCCTAGCTTTCTGGATGTGCGTAATGAAAGCTTTATGCATAACGTGCCAGAAGGGTCAGAGAGCCATTTCAAAGTCGTGGTGGTATCAGAGGCATTTGACGGTCAACGTTTAATTCAACGTCACCGAGCTGTGAATACGACCCTATCGGATGAATTGGCTCATCATATTCATGCGTTGGCGATCCACACTTATACGCCGCAAGAGTGGGCGTCACAAGCGCAAGCACCTGACTCACCCGCTTGTCGTGGAGGGGGAAAATAGCGACAGCGCTGATGGTGAGTTTTCACGTTGTGGCAACAARTTCTTACACAAATATGAGCGAATTGGTGGGCGGTAACTGCGCGGGGTTTTTGTTTCATTAGCACAGGCGAGCATTCACGTTGCCTGCTAAGGTGAACAAAAAAACAGCAGTGAAACTGTGACCTTACAGCGAGTATTGTTTGTACAGGTATGGATAATTGCCACGCTCCAGTGACAATACCCATAGAATCAACGCTGGGGTTAGTGATAGAATACGGCGCTTAAAGACTAACCTAGGCTACCTTTGTGTAACGATTTGGTTAGCAGGATGTTGCGACGGTGGGCCGTCATGGCCGCCAAACAGTCGAAAGTCGTGTCTTTAACTGCGCAATAACAGAATTCTTTTTCCCGTTAATGTAGTGCAAGTGCGTATGATTACAATAAAAAAGGGTTTGGATATCCCTATTGCCGGGACTCCTACTCAGGTGATAAATGACGGCCCAGCCGTCAAGAAAGTCGCCTTGCTTGGCGAAGAGTACGTTGGAATGCGCCCCACCATGCACGCGCGTGTGGGTGATGTAGTGAAAAAAGGTCAGATTCTTTTTGAAGATAAAAAGAATCCGGGCGTGAAATTTACTGCACCAGCAGCTGGTAAAGTGGTTGAAGTTAACCGCGGTGCCAAGCGTGTTCTTCAGTCTGTCGTCATTGAAGTCGATGGAAACGAGCAAGTCACGTTTAATAAATATGAAGCCTCACAGTTGGCATCGCTAGATCGCCAAGCCATTGTTGACCAACTGGTCGAGTCTGGCATGTGGACAGCGCTTCGTACTCGTCCTTTTAGCAAGTCGCCTGCGGTTGATGCCGTACCGGAAGCTATCTTTGTCAATGCCATGGACACCAATCCGCTTGCCGCGGACCCGAAAGTGATCATTGATGAGCAAAAAGAGGCTTTCGTTGCGGGCCTAGATGTGGTTTCTCGCCTTACCGAAAAAACGGTATTCGTTTGTAAAGCAGACGTAGAGTTACCGACTAGCAAGCAATCAAACGTTGAGCAGCATGTCTTTGCTGGTCCTCACCCAGCTGGTCTTGTCGGCACCCATATCCACCACTTGCGCTCAGCAAGTATGGAAAAAATGGTATGGCACCTGAACTATCAAGACGTCATTGCGTTTGGTCATTTATTCCTGACCGGTGAACTTAACACCGATCGCGTGGTTGCCTTAGCAGGCCCTATGGTCAATAAGCCACGCTTGGTACGTACTCAACTGGGCGCTAACCTCGATGAGCTGACGGACGGTGAGTTGATGGCCGGCGAGAGCCGCATTATCTCAGGCTCTGTACTCTCGGGCACCAAAGCGACTGGTCCTCATGCGTATCTTGGCCGTTTCCACCTGCAAGTGTCTGTATTACGCGAAGGTAATGAGAAAGAGCTGTTCGGTTGGTTATCTCCCGGCAAAAACCGCTTCTCTGTGACCCGTGCGTACCTTGGCCACCTGTTTAAAGGCCAACTTTTCAATATGACCACCTCGACCAACGGTAGTGATCGTTCCATGGTGCCAATCGGTAACTATGAGCGAGTAATGCCGCTGGATATCGAGCCGACTATGCTGCTGCGTGATATCTGTGCCGGTGATACAGATAGTATGCAACAGTTAGGCGCGCTGGAGTTAGATCCTGAGGATTTGGCACTTTGTACATTTGTCTGCCCTGGCAAGTACGAATTTGGCCCAATGCTCCGCGAGAGCCTGGAAAAAATTGAGAAGGAAGGGTAACAGATGAGCCTGAAAAACTTTTTAGAGCAAATCGAGCCACACTTTGAGCCAGGCGGTAAACACGAGAAGTGGTTTGCCCTGTATGAAGCGGTCGCGACCATTTTGTACACGCCAGGCATGGTGACCAAAGCTGGCGCTCACGTGCGTGACAGCATCGATTTGAAACGCATCATGATCATGGTGTGGTTTGCTGTGTTCCCCGCAATGTTCTGGGGTATGTACAACACAGGTAACCAAGCCATTATGGGCCTGAACCATTTATATGAAGGCGCGCAGCTTGCGCAAATCATTGAAGGGAACTGGCACTATTGGCTGACTGAGGCGATTGCGGGGCCGCTTGCGAGTGCAGGTTGGGGCACCAAAATGGTCTTGGGTGCCACCTACTTCCTGCCTATTTATGCCACCGTGTTTATCGTGGGTGGTTTTTGGGAAGTACTGTTCTGTATTATCCGCAAGCACGAAGTGAACGAAGGTTTCTTCGTGACCTCGATTCTTTTTGCACTGATTGTTCCGCCAACGCTGCCATTGTGGCAAGCCGCTTTGGGTATCACCTTTGGTGTGGTGGTTGCAAAAGAAATCTTTGGTGGTACAGGCCGTAACTTCTTGAACCCTGCGTTGGCTGGCCGTGCATTCTTGTTCTTCGCCTATCCTGCTCAAATCTCTGGTGATTTGGTATGGACCGCTGCGGACGGCTTCTCGGGTGCGACTGCACTGAGTCAATGGTCAACCGGCGGTGAAATGGCGCTGATGCACAACGTGACCGGTCAAACCATGACTTGGATGGACGCCTTTATTGGTAATATCCCAGGTTCAATGGGTGAAGTATCGACGCTTGCCATCTTGATTGGTGGTGCGGCGCTGGTTTACATGCGCATTGCATCATGGCGAATCATCTTGGGTACCTTCCTCGGTATGGTCGCCGCGGCAACCTTGTTCAATGTGATTGGCTCTGATTCTAACCCAATGTTTAGCATGCCTGCTCATTGGCACCTTGTACTGGGTGGTTTTGCGTTCGGTATGATGTTCATGGCGACGGATCCTGTCTCTGCTGCGTTCACCAATAAAGCAAAATGGTGGTACGGCATTTTGATTGGTGCGATGGCCGTGATTATTCGCGTGGTTAACCCAGCATATCCAGAAGGGATGATGCTGGCGATCTTGTTCGCGAACCTGTTTGCACCACTGTTCGATAACCTGGTGATTCAGGGCAACATCAAACGGAGACTGGCTCGTAATGGCAAGTAGTAACGATAGTATTAAAAAGACGCTGCTCGTTGTTATCGCATTGAGCTTGGTGTGCTCGATTGTGGTGTCTGGTGCAGCAGTAGCGCTACGTCCTTTGCAACAAATTAATGCAAAGCTAGACGTACAGAAAAACATCCTTTCGGTGGCTGGCATTGATGTCACGGGTGGCAAAAGTGCGATCAATGATGCTTACAACAAGTACATTGAAACCCGCTTGGTCAGCCTAGACGACGGTGAATTTGTTAGCCCTGAGACGGTCAACGTTGAATCAGCAGCTGATTACGATCAGCGTGCGGCTGCCAATGATCCGGCCTTGTCGAAAAAGCTGAGTGGCGATGAAAACATTGCCGATATCGGTCGTCGTCCTGACGTCGCTAAGGTGTACTTAGTCAAAGACGAGGCAGGTCAAACTCAGCGTTTGATTTTGCCCGTCAATGGCTCCGGTCTTTGGAGCATGATGTACGCATTCGTAGCGGTAGAACCCGACGGTAATACAGTTGCTGACATCGTTTACTACGAGCAAGGTGAAACACCAGGGCTAGGTGGTGAAGTTGAAAACCCGAAATGGCGCGCACAGTGGGATGGCAAAAAGCTATTCAACGAGCAGGGCGAGCCAGCAATTCGCATCGTTAAAGGCGGCGCTCCTCAAGGTAGTGAGCACGGTATCGATGCATTGTCGGGAGCGACTCTAACCAGTAATGGTGTTCAGAACCAGTTTAACTTCTGGCTAAGTGACATGGGCTTTGGTCCATTCCTAGCAAAAGTTCGCGAGGGAGGCCTGATCGATGGCTGAAGCTAAAGAACTGAAGAAAAACCTTCTGTCACCGGTACTGGACAATAACCCGATTGCCTTACAGGTCCTCGGTGTTTGTTCGGCGTTGGCGGTGACCACACAGATGCAAACGGCATTTGTCATGACGTTGGCGGTGATGTTCGTAACGGCGATGTCAAACCTGTGTGTTTCTTTGATCCGTAACCACATTCCTAACAGCGTACGTATCATCGTTCAGATGGCGATCATCGCGTCGTTGGTAATCGTGGTTGACCAAACATTGAAAGCGTTCGTGTACGACATTTCTAAGCAGCTGTCCGTATTCGTTGGTCTTATCATTACCAACTGTATCGTGATGGGTCGTGCTGAGGCGTATGCGATGAAGTCGTCGCCATTGCCATCATTTATTGACGGTATTGGTAACTCACTGGGCTACGGTTTTGTGCTGATGACAGTCGCGTTCTTCCGTGAGCTACTGGGCTCTGGCTCAGTGTTTGGTGTGTCTATTCTACCTGTGGTCAATGAAGGGGGTTGGTATCAGCCAAACGGTTTGATGCTTCTGGCCCCATCTGCATTCTTCCTCATCGGCTTTTTGATTTGGATTGTGCGTACCTTCAAACCTGAACAAGTTGAAGCGAAGGAGTAATAGCACATGGAACATTATTTGAGCCTGCTAGTGCGCTCTATCTTCATCGAGAACATGGCGCTGGCATTCTTCCTTGGTATGTGTACCTTTTTGGCCGTATCCAAGAAAGTAAAAACCGCATTTGGTCTGGGTGTGGCCGTGGTTGTGGTACTGACCATCTCAGTGCCGGTTAACAACTTGGTGTACAACTTGGTTCTGCGTGAAGACGCGCTGGTGAAAGGCGTCGATTTGAGTTTCTTGAACTTTGTTACCTTCATCGGCGTTATCGCGGCGTTGGTACAGATTCTTGAGATGGTACTCGACCGCTTCTTCCCGCCGCTTTACAACGCGCTGGGTATCTTTCTGCCGCTTATTACGGTGAACTGTGCCATCTTCGGTGGCGTATCATTCATGGTTCAGCGTGATTACAACTTCGCAGAGTCAGTGGTTTACGGCTTCGGTTCTGGGGTGGGCTGGATGCTAGCCATCGTCGCCCTAGCGGGTATCCGTGAGAAAATGAAATATTCAGACGTGCCGCCAGCACTGCGTGGTTTGGGGATCACCTTTATCACAGTTGGTTTGATGGCATTGGGCTTTATGTCTTTCTCTGGTGTGCAACTGTAAGCCGGGTAAACTGCGAGAAAAGGAATAGTCAATGGACATTATTCTTGGTGTAGTGATGTTTACTCTGATTGTACTGGCGCTGGTATTGGTGATTTTGTTCGCCAAGTCCAAGCTGGTACCAACCGGTGACGTCACAATTGATATCAATAACGATCCTGAAAAGGCGATCGTTACTCAGCCAGGCGGTAAACTGCTTGGTGCACTGGCCGGTGCTGGTGTGTTTGTTTCTTCTGCCTGTGGTGGTGGTGGCTCATGTGGCCAGTGCCGCGTAAAAATCAAAGAAGGTGGCGGTGATATTCTGCCAACCGAGCTTGATCACATCACCAAAGGTGAAGCACGTGAAGGTGAGCGTCTGTCATGTCAGGTTGCTGTAAAGCAAGACATGAAGATCGAATTGCCAGAAGAAATTTTTGGCGTGAAGAAGTGGGATTGTGAAGTTATTTCTAACGACAACAAAGCCACTTTCATCAAAGAGCTGAAGCTGCGTATACCTGACGGTGAGTCTGTACCTTTCCGTGCAGGTGGTTATATTCAGATTGAAGCGCCAGCGCACCACATTAAGTACTCAGACTTTGATATTCCTGAGGAATACCGCGAAGACTGGGAGAAGTTCAACTTGTTCCGCTATGAGTCAAAAGTGGATGAAGAAATCATCCGTGCTTACTCAATGGCGAACTACCCTGAAGAAGAAGGCATCATCATGCTGAACGTGCGTGTGGCAACGCCACCACCACGTAACCCTGATGTGCCACCAGGCCAAATGTCGTCTTACATTTGGTCACTGAAGCCGGGTGATAAGTGTACGATCTCAGGGCCGTTCGGTGAGTTCTTCGCGAAAGATACCGACGCTGAAATGGTCTTTATCGGCGGTGGTGCCGGTATGGCACCAATGCGCTCGCATATCTTTGACCAACTTAAACGTCTGAACTCAGATCGTAAGATCACCTTCTGGTACGGTGCACGTTCTAAGCGTGAAATGTTCTACGTTGAAGATTTCGATATGCTTCAAGAGCAGAACGATAACTTCAAGTGGTACTGCGCACTGTCAGACCCACTACCAGAAGATAACTGGGATGGTTACACAGGCTTTATCCATAACGTGCTTTATGAGAACTACCTCAAAGATCATGAAGCGCCAGAAGACTGTGAATACTACATGTGTGGTCCACCAATGATGAACGCAGCCGTTATCGGTATGCTGAAAGACTTAGGTGTTGAAGACGAAAACATCCTTCTGGATGACTTCGGCGGCTAAGATCGCAACGTGTGACTTACCTTTTAATGGCTGGCCTTTGGGTCAGCCATTTTACGTATCAACCTCGCGTCGAAGGACACCCATATGAAGAAGTTTTGGTTAGGCTGTGTGGCAACGCTGACACTGCTCGTGGCTTTGGTCGGTTGTGAGCGTTCACCTGAGCTGGTCCATCTTAATGGCAGTACAATGGGCACGTATTACTCCATTAAGTACATTGCAACGGAAAACACGCCCGAGAAGGCGGTGATCCAAAAAGAAATCGATAAGCGTTTGGAGCTGGTGAATGACCAGATGTCGACGTATCGAGACGATTCGGAGCTGAGCCGTTTCAATCAACATCGTGCTGACTCTCCGGTTGAGGTATCTGACGCGACGGCGAAAGTGGTGAAAGAAGCGATGCGTCTTAACGCCTTCACCGATGGCGCGTTAGATGTCACGGTTGGACCGTTAGTGAACCTTTGGAGCTTTGGCCCTGAAAAACGACCAGAGAATATTCCGACCGACGAAGAAATCGCACAGCGAATGGCGATGACGGGGTTAGAGAGTCTGTCTTTATCGGGCAATCAGTTGACCAAAACCAATCCTGACCTTTATGTCGACTTGTCAACGATCGCCAAAGGATACGGCGTAGATGTGGTCGCTGACTATTTGGCGTCACTTGGGCTCGATAACTATTTGGTTGAGATTGGTGGTGAGTTACAATTAAAAGGTGTGAACCAAGACGGCGTACCTTGGCGCATCGCGATTGAAAAGCCTAGTGCCGGCACACAGTCGGTGCAAGAGATTATTGAGCCTGGGGATATGGCGGTTGCTACCTCAGGGGATTATCGCAATTACTTTGAGCATGATGGGGTACGCTATTCGCACATCATTGATCCAGCAACAGGACGACCGATTCATCATCGCTTAGTGTCTGTCACAGTGTTGGACCCGTCTTGTATGACGGCGGATGGTTTGGCAACAGGCTTCATGGTACTTGGACCAGAGAAAGCCGTTGCATTGGCAAATCAAGCCAATATTCCTGCCTTTATGGTAGTGAAAACGGATGACGGTTTTAAAGAAATCGCATCTGAGGCGTTTAAGCCTTATTTAAAGCGTTAAATACGCAATAACGATAGTAGGTGAGCAATTATGTCAGTATTTCTTATCACCTTTGCTGTTTTTGTACTTGTGATTGCAGGGATGGCGATCGGCTACATCGTACAGCAAAAAACCATCAGTGGGAGCTGTGGTGGCCTAGGCGCAATCGGTATTGAAAAAGAATGCGACTGCCCAGAGCCGTGTGATGCACGTAAAAAGCGAGAAGCGCGTGCAGAGAAAACCCGTGAGTGGAAGAAAAACCAAATTATCTAGCCGAGACCTGACGCGATCAGGTGTACAGTAGATAGCCACCAGTGAGTCACTCTGTCTTATCTGGTGGCCATGCAGGATTGTCATGAAGAAAATCATCCATATCGACATGGATTGTTTCTATGCGGCAGTGGAGATGCGTGATAACCCTGCCTTGCAACAGGTGCCTCTTGCTATTGGCGGGTCACCTGATGGGCGAGGGGTGATTGCTACCTGCAATTATCCCGCGCGTCGCTTTGGGATCCGTTCCGCGATGGCGACAGCTCAAGCACTTAAACTATGTCCCGGTCTGACGGTCATGCGTGGCAATATGGCCAAGTACCGCGCCGTTTCTCAGCAGCTTCATGCTATTTTTCATCGTTATACCGATATTATTGAGCCCCTCTCTCTTGATGAGGCTTACTTAGATGTTACAGATTGCGACAGTCATCAAGGCTCGGCAACCCGTATTGCAGAAGCGATTCGTCACACCATTCGCGACGAGCTATCATTAACCGCGTCGGCAGGCGTCGCGCCAATCAAGTTTCTCGCCAAAGTTGCCTCAGATATCAACAAACCGGATGGCTTATGCGTGATCCCCCCTGACGAGGTCGACACCTTTGTGGCTGAACTCCCTTTGCAATGCATTCCGGGCGTAGGACGTGTCACCTTAACCAAGCTTCATGAACTGAATTTGTTTACCTGTAGAGATGTGCAGTGTAGCGATCATGGTGAACTGATCCAGCGGTTTGGTAAATTTGGGCAGGTACTATGGCAGCGAGCACACGGTATTGATCGACGTCCAGTGCAAGTGGAGCGGATACGTAAATCCGTTGGCGTAGAGCGCACTTTATCGCAAGATCTTGCGGCGCTGAATGATTGTTTACAGTGGTTAGACACTTTATACGAAGAGCTCCAACGGCGACTCGAAAAAGCCGATGCGAATGGACGGATTTGCCGCCAAGGGGTCAAACTCAAATTCAACGACTTTCAAACCACAACGGTTGCACACCGCTGTGAGCGGTTAGATCGAGGACTATTTGATACCTTGTTGCATGAAGCGTTTTATCGAGGCGAGGGTAGAGCGGTGCGGCTAATTGGTTTGTCGGTAGGGCTGGGGGACGACAATGACCCCCAGCTAAGTTTACTCGCTTAAGCGCGCTTTTCAGGAATCGCTTTTAAGATAGCGCGCATTTGTTGCCAATAGTGACCCACACTTTCAATGTTCACTTTCTCATCGGGTGAGTGAGGGAACTTAATCGTTGGACCAAACGAGATCATATCCATATCTGGGTAAGGTTTTTTAAATAGACCGCACTCTAATCCCGCGTGGATCACCATGATATCAGGCTTACGCTGATAGATAGCTTCATAGGTATCACGGAAAATATGCATGATTTCAGAGTCCGGATCAGGCTTCCATCCCGGGTAAGCGCCGGAAAACTCGACGGTCACGTTAGCTAAACCAGCCAGTGAGCGCAGCATGCCTTGCACCATTTCTCGCCCTGAATCGATCAATGAGCGGATCAAAAACAATCCCGTAATAGTATGCTCATCGGTTTGGATAACGCCTAAGTTCAGTGAGGTTTCTACCACACCCGGAACATCATCGCTCATCCGTATGACACCGTTTGGCGCCGCGTTTAAGGCCGCGAGTAGCCGAGATTGTACGGCTCGGGTCAATGGGTCGGCTTGATTGTCAGACGCATCGAGTACGACAGTGACGTTCTCCTCCAAGCGTCCCAACTCATCGTGAAGCAACTGCGCGTAGTTATCTATCGCCGCGGCTAATGCGTCTTTTTGCTCGACTGGCACGGCAATATCTGCAAAGGCTTCACGCGGGATGGCGTTACGCAATGTACCGCCTCGCAATGCAATCAGGCTGACATCAATCTCACTGAGGTGATGGCTGAGCATGCGTGCAAGTAGCTTATTGGCATTGGCGCGACCCGTGTGAATATCCACCCCAGAGTGGCCGCCTTTTAGGCCTTTTATACCGACGGTAAAACGCGCAAAATTGTCGCCGATGGGGTGACGCTCGACCGGAAAGTGCATGCTAGCATCGACGCCGCCCGCACAGCCCATGTAGATTTCCCCTTCTTGTTCGGAGTCTGTGTTCAGTAACACTTCTCCTTCAAGCCAGCCTGCTTCTAGGCCAAATGCACCGTCCATCCCAGCTTCTTCATTGGTGGTAAGCAACACTTCGAGTGGACCATGTTCAATGTCATCAGCCGCTAAGACGGCAAGGCAGGAAGCCATCCCAATACCGTTATCGGCGCCTAATGTCGTGCCATCCGCCGTGACCCACTCGCCATCGATATAAGGGCGAATCGGATCGGTGGTAAAGTCGTGCTCGGTGTGCTCGTTTTTCTGCGGCACCATATCAAGGTGGGCTTGTAGTACTACACCTTTGCGGTTTTCCATTCCCGGCGTCGCCGGTTTGCGGATAAAAATATTGCCAGTGGGATCTTGGCGAACCTCTAAACCTCGGCCTTTCGCCCAATCGACAATGAATGCTGCCAATTGTGCTTCGTGGTAAGAGGGATGTGGAATAGCACAAATCTGGTCAAAAAAAGCCCAAACAGGCTGGGGTGATAATTGGCTGATCTCAGACACGGTAGACTCCATTTTATTTTATTGTTGGCCTTTTAAACAGTAGGCCTTACTGAAATAGATGGACTTTACCAAGCATACCACTGTCGACTAGGTGGTGACAGTCGCAGGATCAAGGGAAGGAAAAACAGAGTACATGCCGGATATCTAGGCGTTGAGGGCGTAATAAAACTACCAAATATGAACTTTTTGTGACTCTAGTCACTCTATTGCTTGTAATATAATTACGTGTGGGTTATTATCTAGACACTGATAACACAGGTTATCGATTGTTCATGGAGTGAACCCGAGTATTCGCCTCCAAGGAACCGAGACAAAATGTGAACAACATTAGGTTTAAACTTGAGAGAGGTAAAAACGATGGAAGGTATGGTATCTAACTACTACTGGAACCAACAGTCAGTATATACCAAAGGATTCACGTATCCGGCGCCGTTCGGGTACCGCAAGTAAGTTTTACGATTCCCCCGCTCTTACAGAGACATTTCTGATCCAGAAGCAAACGCTTTAGTTCTGGCGCCACACAAAGTTGTGGCGTTTTTTTTATGGATGGTATGTCAGGTGCCTGATAAGCCAGTCATGATAGACAATCTTGTTGGCAACCATCACGAGAGCCATGACATTCCGATCAATTCATGCGGTTTCGTGCTGGAAATTTCCTTCATCGATCGGTAAGATTTGCGCCAATTTTTGACACGCAAACGTTTTCCTTTTGCATCTTATGATGCGCCACCTTTTATTCGGGATACCAACGATGTTAGAGCGTTTATTTAAACTCAGCGATCATGGCACGGATCTTCGCACCGAAGTTATTGCCGGTGTGACCACCTTCCTCACCATGGCCTACATCATTTTCGTGAACCCATCTATTTTGGCTGAAGCAGGAATGGACAAGGGCGCCGTATTTGTTGCCACCTGTTTGGCTGCTGCCGTCGGCTGTTTTGTGATGGGAATTGTCGCCAACTATCCGGTCGCTCAAGCGCCGGGTATGGGCCTGAACGCTTTCTTCACCTACACAGTGGTGCTGCAAATGGGCCACTCGTGGCAGGTTGCGCTGGCTGCGGTGTTTATTTCGGGCTTGTGTTTTATTCTACTCAGTGTGTTGAAAATTCGTGAGTGGATTATCAACTCGATTCCTATGTCACTGCGCACCGGTATCTCGGCGGGTATCGGTTTGTTTTTAGCGCTCATCGCACTGCAAAATGCGGGGATCGTCGTAGATCACCCGGCAACCCTGGTCGCACTGGGTGATGTGACGGCATTTGCGCCAGCGATGGCAGCACTCGGCTTTTTCCTCACAATTGGTTTGGTGCATCGTGGCCTAAAAGGGGCGGTCATGATTGCGATTTTAGTGGTCACCGTGATTGGTATTGTCGCGGGGGATGTCCCCTACCACGGCGTGATGTCTGCACCACCAAGCCTCGCGCCGACCTTTATGCAGCTTGATTTTGCCGGAGCCCTTGAAGTTGGTCTGGTGTCTATTGTGTTCGCATTTTTGTTTGTTGACCTCTTTGATACCGCAGGAACCTTAGTGGGTGTGGCACAGCGCGCGGAACTTTTGGACAAAGATGGTAAACTGCCGCGTTTAAATCGTGCATTACTGGCAGACAGTACCGCGACATCGGTCGGGGCGCTTTTAGGCACGTCGAATACAACCTCATATATTGAAAGTGTGTCAGGGGTAGCAGCGGGTGGCCGTACAGGACTCACTGCTGTCGTTGTAGGGATCTTATTCTTGCTTGCGCTATTTTTTGCGCCGCTCGCAGGTATGGTCCCAGCGTACGCAACAGCTGGCGCTCTCTTTTATGTTGCGATTTTGATGATGTCAGGTCTTGTAGGGATTAACTGGCGAGATTTGACCGAAGCCGCACCTGTGGTCGTGGTGTGCTTGCTGATGCCGCTCACTTACTCGATTGCGAGCGGGATTGGCCTTGGCTTTATTGCGTTTTGTGCCGTAAAAACCTTTGCGGGCAAAGGGCGTGAGGTCCCTGTCAGTATCTGGATCTTGGCTGGATTGTTCTTACTCAAGTTCGTTTTCTTGGTGTAAAACAGCCGCCCACATTGACGTTATAACAAGGCGAGAAACGCCACGAGGTTTTCATCATGAGTAACAAGTTCATCATCACCTGGGACAACATGCAGATGTACACACGCCAATTGGCGGAGAGGCTGCTACCCGCTGACCAGTGGCAGGGAATTATTGCTGTGAGTCGCGGTGGCTTGGTGCCTGCCGCCATTCTGGCCCGTGAGCTAGGCATTCGCTATGTCGATACGGTGTGTATCTCGAGCTACGATCATGATCATCAGCGCGATATGCGTGTCGTGAAACAAGCACCGGGGGATGGTGAAGGCTTTATTGTGGTGGACGACTTGGTTGATACAGGCGGAACCGCAGAAATGGTACGCCAACTCTATCCCAAAGCACGCTTTGTGACTGTAAGCGCCAAACCTGCGGGTAAGCATCTTGTTGACGATTATATCGTCGATATTGCGCAAGACACATGGATTGAGCAGCCATGGGATATGGCGGTGAGCTATGTGGATCCGATTGCCAAATAATAGCTAGCAAGGTTATTGATAATCTGCTGTCAACAAAACGTCGCACACAGTTGCGGCGTTTTTTCGTTTCTAGGGACGCGATTGACTGAAAATCATGGCCTTGCTGTGAGTATGGTTTACACTAGGAGCGTCATAAACTGAACGCTCGGGAGTGAACGTGTCGGAAAGCGAATCTCAAAATTTGTCGGTCAAGCTGTTTGCCAAACACAGACATGCCAAAGAAACGTCGACATTGTTTGGCGCTATCCAGCAAATCGATCAAGCGAGTTATTCGGCGTTTGATGGAGACAGCGAGCGCAGCTGGTATCGAATGCGGCGTCGTGGACAATGGACGTGGCAAGGAGTAGATCCGGTAGAGATGGAAGCCATTTTTGCCCGTATTGCTCATTCGGATAATTCACGCTCCGTCGACAGTCTGCTGGATACGGTAGAAGGCTACCGCTCGGGAAATTGGAACTACGAGTGGACAGCCGTGGGCATGCAGCACCAAAAGCGCGCCCAAGCGCTGGCAGACAAAGGAGAGCATCAAGCAGCGAGCCAGCAATGGCTGCAAGCCTGTACCTATTTCGGTATCGCGGCGTATCCTCACCTCAAAGGCGATACGCTCGCTTTGCAATCGGAAACGCTGGCCTACAAAGCCTTTGAGCATGCGATGGATAAGCTTCCCTTCACGGTTAAAACCGTGGAAACAACGCTCGATGGCAAATCGCTAAAAGGTTACCTGTATCTGCCAAGAACCGATGCGACTCTGCCGGTGGTTATTCTCAGTGGCAGCTTAGACAGTTTGCAAACCGATTTATGGCGGGTATTCGTCGATTACTTTGCTCCCGCAGATATCGCGGTATTGACCTTAGATATGCCCTCAGTGGGGCACAGTAGTCATTGGCATCTCAATGAAGATACCAGCCGCTTACATCGCGCCATGTTAGACAAGTTGGCGGAGGTACCTTGGGTGGATCACCACCGTTTGGGCACCATGGGGATCCGGTTTGGCGCGAATCCGGCGGTACGGTTAGCCTTTCTTGAACCACACAGAGTCAAAGCCAGTGCAGCGCTGGGAGGCATCGTGCATTCGCTATTAACCAATGCACAAATGATGAAAAAAATGCCACCCATGTACCTCGACACATTAGGGTCACGGCTCGGTCGCCATATTCCTATCGACACGCTTCGGACACGCCTACAGGCGTGGTCACTCAAAAACCAAGGCTTACTCACCGGACGGCGAACCGAAGTGCCCATTTTAGCCTTGAGTTTGAAAGATGATCCGGTTTGTCCGGAATCCGACAACAAACTGATTGCAACCTATAGTCGTGGCGGTAAAGCGGTGACATTGCCGAATACGCCTTTGCATGACGGCTACCATCGTGCGCTGAGCGAGACCGTCTCGTGGTTTGCCAATATTTTGTAACCAAGGTGGCGAAGGTGTGATCAAGTGCGGAAAGCGGGGGATTGGCGTTCACCTGACCGATAACGTCATGATATACCTTGAGCTTAGGTAGATAGAGTGCCACTGGAGGACACCATGACCCAAACGCTCCCGCTTTCTCATGGACGGTTGAAAACACGTTTTACTGCGCTTGGCCCGTATTTTCGTGATGGGCAATCTGATGAACAAAGCTACTTTTTCGATAGCTTGTCTGTCTGCGTCGATGCGAAAAAAGAGCCCGATGCACGCGAATTCTGGGGATGGTGGTTAGTGTTGACCCCAGAAGACGATGGGTTCCGTTATCACTACGGGTATGGCCTCTATGACGAGCATGGGGAATGGTTAGCAAAAGCCGTCCCTGCCAAACAGCGCGCGGAGGTTGAGAAAACCCTTGATAGTTTCTACACCAAATTATGCCAATTAGTGGTCGATGAACTATCGCTTTCCCTTTCCCCAAGTCAAAAACTGACCGAGCCAGAACTCGCCCTTTCTAACTAAAACGTGATTTGCCTGATTTCAGTCCTTGTTAAATGGACATGGGATTGATAAAAGAGACATCTATCTTTTAGTCAATCAGGCAATCATGACAGTTCAAGACGCGCTTCGAGACGGTGACATTGCAGCCACCGTCTCTTCTCAAACCATCGTTGTAAAATTAGGCACCAGTGTGCTGACTGGCGGTTCGCAACGCCTTGACCAAGCCCACATGGTTGAGTTGGTTCGTCAGTGCGCGCGCCTGCGCCAACAAGGCCATCAAGTGATCATTGTCTCATCGGGAGCGATTGCTGCTGGGCGAGAGCACCTTGATTATCCGGTGTTGGCTGACACGGTCGCCAATAAGCAGATGCTCGCAGCCGTCGGGCAGTGCCGTTTAATTCAAACCTGGGAGCATCTTTTCAGTCTTTATGGCTTTCAAGTCGGACAGATGCTGCTGACCCGCGCTGATTTGGATCACCGCGAGCGTTTTCTCAATGCGCGAGACATGCTCCATGCGTTACTCGATAACGGCATTATTCCCATTGTGAATGAAAATGATGCGGTGGCGACATCTGAGATCAAAGTCGGTGATAACGACAACCTCTCAGCGCTGGTGGCGATTTTAGCCAACGCAGACAAATTATTGCTGCTTACCGATCAACCCGGACTCTTTACGGCGGATCCGAGAACGCAACCCGATGCCGAGCTTATTCGGGAAGTCCATACGATTGATGAAACCTTACGCAAATTAGCGGGAGGCAGTGTTACAGGTCTTGGCACCGGTGGCATGGCAACCAAACTGCAGGCTGCAGATATTGGGCGACGTGCGGGCATAGAAGTCACGATTGCCGCTGGCAGCAAGCCTGAAGTGATCCAAAACGTGGTCGCCGGTAACAGTGCAGGCACTCGATTCTTGCCGCTAGAAAGCCCATTAGAGAGCCGTAAACGCTGGATTCTAGCCGGACCACCTCCTGCGGGAGATATTACCATTGATACCGGTGCGGTGACGGCAGTGACGCAAAAAGGTAGCAGCCTGCTAAGTAAAGGCATCGTAAGCGTTAAAGGTGACTTTGCGCGTGGCGAAGTCGCACGCATTTACTCTGTAGAGGGGCAATGCCTTGCGCGCGGTATTTGCCGTTATTCAGCAGCCGATCTTCGCCGTATTGCAGGCGCACATAGCCAACAAATCGCAGATATTTTAGGCTATGAGTATGGACCGGTAGCCATACACCGAGACGACCTTGTCGTTATTGGCGATCAATAAAAGAGATGCACACAACATGAGTTTACAAATGATGGGGAAAGCGGCCAAAGAGGCGGCTTACCAACTCGCGACAACTTCCACTACGAAAAAAAATCGCGCGCTGACCTTCATTGCGGATGAATTAGAGGCGCAACAAGCGAGTATTTTAGCGGCTAACCAAACGGACTTAGAGGCGGCACGCGCCGCGGGCATGAGTGAGGCGTTGATCGACCGCTTAGCACTCACGCCTGCACGTTTATCGGCGATTGCTGCAGATGTGCGCAATGTGGTGTCGTTGCCCGATCCGGTTGGGCAAGAATTTGACCATAAGGTGCTCGAAAATGGCCTTTCTTTATCGAAGCGCCGTGAGCCACTGGGTGTTGTCGGTGTGATTTATGAAGCGCGCCCTAACGTCACCATTGATATTGCCGCACTGTGCCTAAAAACGGGCAATGCCAGTATCTTACGTGGTGGTAAAGAAACCTTTGCGACCAACCAAGTGTTGGTCACTGTGATTCAATCTGCACTGAGCAAGGCTGAACTACCGCAATCAGCGGTGCAATACATCGACAAGCCTGATCGAGAATTGGTCGCAGAGCTGCTGACCATGGACGAGTACGTGGATATGATTATTCCGCGCGGCGGTGCCAGTTTGCATAAAATGTGTAAGCAAAACAGCACGATTCCGGTGATTATTGGTGGCTTTGGGATTAGCCATTTATATGTGGATCAAAGTGCCGATCTTGAACGCGCACCGGATGTGATTATTAATGCGAAGACGGATCGTCCATCCGCTTGTAACTCCTTGGATACATTATTGGTGCACAAGCAAGTCGCGGCACAGTTGTTTACACGTCTTATCCCAGCGCTTAACGCACAGAAACTGAAGGTTGTCGCAGCGAATAGTGCCTTGCCCTACCTTGACGGTGTCGCACAGCTTCGTGAAGCCGCTGAGGGAGACTTTGATACTGAATGGTTGGGTCCAACGCTCGGTGTTGCTGTGGTTGACGATGTGCACGACGCGCTCGGTCATATGCGCGAACACAATGCGAGCCATTCAGATACGATTCTGACCAATGATATTGATGCTGCCGAAGCCTTTATCAATGGTGCGGGCTCGGCTGCTGTCTATGTCAATGCTTCAACCCGTTTTACTGACGGTGCCCAGTTTGGTTTAGGCGCGGAAGTGGCCGTTTCAACGCAAAAGCTGCATGCGCGCGGCCCGATGGGACTCGAAGAGCTGACCACGTATAAGTGGGTCGGAAAAGCAGATTACCTGACGCGTCAATAACCTAAGCATACAAACGCAAGTTATATGCAAAACGTAAAAAAAGCCGCGCGAGCGCGGCTTTTTTGTATTCTCAGCATAGAGACTTATTTAATCTCGACACCTTTGGCTTGCAAATCAGCATGGTATGAAGAGCGGACAAAGGGACCACATGCAGCATGGGTAAAGCCAAGATCCAGCGCGATAGCTTTTAGCTCATCAAACTCTTCGGGCGGAACATAACGTTCAACCGGAAGGTGATGGCGGCTCGGCGCAAGGTATTGACCTAATGTCAGCATGGTGACACCGTGGGCACGTAGGTCTTTCAGAACCTCAATGATCTCTTCCTTGGTTTCGCCCAAGCCCATCATGAGTCCAGACTTAGTAGGAACATCTGGGTGCATATCTTTGAACTTTTTCAGCAGATCCAGTGACCACTGATAGTTCGCACCGGGACGCGCTTTACGGTACAAGCGAGGTGCCGTTTCTAGGTTGTGGTTAAACACATCCGGTGGATTGTCGCGCAGGATATCTAGGGCGCGATCCATTCGGCCTCGGAAGTCAGGTACCAAGGTTTCGATTTTGATCTCTGGGTTGAGCGCACGGATCTCACGGGTACAGTCGGCAAAATGCTGTGCCCCGCCATCGCGAAGGTCATCGCGGTCAACTGAGGTGATCACGACATAACGAAGCTTCATGTCTTTAATAGTTTGCGCCAGATGCTTGGGTTCGTCCGCATCAGGGGCAACCGGACGGCCATGGGCGACGTCGCAAAATGGGCAACGACGGGTACAAATCGCACCCAAAATCATGAAAGTGGCGGTACCGTGGCTAAAGCACTCTGCCAAGTTTGGACAGGAGGCCTCTTCACACACAGAGTGAAGGTTGTTTTTGCGCATCGCATCTTTAATTTCTTTGATGCGAGAGGTCTCGGCAGGGAGCTTGATCTTCATCCAATCAGGCTTGCGCAGCACTTCTTTTTGCTCGGTCGGCATATTTTTGACCGGGATAAGCGCCATCTTTTCGGCATCGCGGTACTTAACGCCGCGTTCCATCTGAATCGGTTTGCTCATAAATCGCTGCTTTCCGTTGTAACCTCAACCTGAGTATATCCCAGTTGTTGAGTTAAAGTGTCTACTAGCACAGGTTGGACGTCTGTTAGGGTTGCGCCTTCAACCTGATCACTCAGTTGCGTCATCGCCATCCCCGCATACCCACAGGGGTTAATGCGCTGAAATGGAGATAAATCCATATTGATGTTGAGTGCCAGTCCATGGAATGAGCACCCGCGACGAATACGGAGCCCAAGGGAACAGATTTTTGCGCTATCCACATACACACCGGGCGCATCGGGACGCGCGTAGGCGGTTACGCCATAATGGGCGAGGGTAGCGACAACGAGATTTTCAATATGGCTAACCAGTTCTCGAACGCCGACTTTTTTACGTTTTAAATCAATTAAAAAGTAAACGACTAACTGACCGGGACCGTGATAGGTCACTTGTCCCCCTCGATCTGATTGTACGACGGGGATGTCTCCAGGGACCAAAACGTGTTCCGGTTTACCCGCTTGACCTTGGGTGAAGACGGGATCATGTTCGACCAACCAGACTTCGTCACAAGTGTGTGCATCACGGCTATCCGTGAAGTCACGCATCTGCTGCCAGGTTTGCGGATAAGGTCGGCGGCCCAGATATCTAACAACTAGTTGGTGCTGCAAACCGATTACCCATATTGTTATCTGTGGGGGTATTATAGAGGTTGGCGGCGTGATTAAAAGCCGCCAGCCGTGTGGGTATTCTGATTAAAGAACCATACGAACGATTTCGATCTCGCCAAGTTCTTTATACAAGGTTTCTACTTGCTCGATAGAGGTGGCAGTAATGGTCACAGATACCGAGTGATAGTTACCTTTTGCGCTAGGTTTCACCTTTGGGCTGTAGTCGCCTGGCGCATGTTGCTGGATCACACCTAGAACAAGGTCCGGCAGTTCAGGCTTAGCATGGCCCATAACCTTGTAAGTAAACTGACAAGGAAACTCCAGCAAGTCTTTTAGTTTTGGTTGCTCTTGCATGTTAACTCCCAATGGGCAGGCCGAGAACGGCATACCTATGTGCGATGGATCACGATTAACGCGAAATACTAATCTGCTCTGGGACAGAAAACAAGCCGCCCACCAAGTTGGTGGGCGGGAATGGGATTAAATGGTAAGCGGCTTAGCCCAGTAAGTTTTGAAACATCATAACAATGTAATCAATTAACCGGCTGAATAATCCGCCTTTTTCGACGTCGTTCAACGCAACCAGTGGGTATTCGGCTACATCTTCGCCATCCACTTGATAGAACAGCTTGCCTACCACATCCCCTTTACTGATCGGTGCTTCAAGGGTTTTTTCCAGTACGAAGCTCGCTTTTAGATCTTGTGCTTTGCCGCGAGGAAGTGTGACGTAGGTATCTTCGGTCACCCCGAGTGACACTTCATCGGTATCCCCCATCCACACTTTTTCAGTCACAAAGGTTTCATTTGCTTTGTGTGGCGCGACGGTTTCGAAGAAACGGAAGCCATAGTTCAATAGCTTTTTACTTTCAGCTTTACGTGCGTTAGCACTTTTGGTGCCCATCACGACAGCAATCAAACGCATCTCGCCTTCAGTGGCTGAGCTCACCAAGTTATAGCCGGCACCATCGGTATGGCCCGTCTTGATACCGTCAACGTTAAGGCTCTTGTCCCACAATAGGCCATTGCGGTTGTATTGGGTAATCCCGTTGTAGGTAAACGCTTTCTCTTTGTAAATGCGGTATTCCCCCGGCACATCACGGATCAGCGCCTGCGCCAGTAACGCCATGTCATAAGGGGTGGTATAAAGATCTTTAGAGTCGAGGCCATGCACGTTCGAGAAATGTGTGCTGTCCATGCCCAGCGTTTCACCCCAACGGTTCATCAGATCTACAAACGCATCTTCCGAGCCCGCGACATGCTCCGCCATCGCGACACAGGCATCGTTGCCTGATTGAATGATAATGCCTCGGTTAAGGTCGGCTGCTTTCACCGTGGTCCCGACTTCGATGAACATCTTGGATGAACCCGGGAAGTTTTTCGCCCACGCATTTTCGCTGATCACCACGTCATCATCCATGGAGATGTTACCGCGCTCAACCTCTTGGCCAATCACATAACTGGTCATCATCTTGGTGAGGCTGGCCGGGTTAAGGCGTTTGTAGGCATTATTTTCGGCAAGGACTTCACCGGAGTGGTAGTCCATAAGCACGTAGCCCTTGGCGGCAATTTGTGGAGCATCGGGTACAACAGCGGGCGCAGCTTGGGCCGTCACTGATACGAAAAGCGCAGCAGATAGCAATGTACGCATGCGGGAAACGGATTTTTTCATCATTTTTAGTACTTTTGTCGGTTATCGATGTCGATACTGTAAGCTCACTATACCAAATTGGGCACAGAGAGACAGGCTCGATTCCTTTAACTCACTGATTGTTTGTTTTAGCACTTGTGACAGATGTGTCGTCATTAACAAGTGCTTCGGTGACGATAAAAGCGCCCGGCAGTTGATGCTGTTTAGCGACTTGCATCGCTTGCTGAGCTTGGCCACGGTCGTAAAACGGACCAAAACGCACACGATACACTTGGTCGCGGCGAGCAATGTGGGTAGGTAGACCGTGTGCTTTCGCTAATTGTTCCGCACTTTGGCTGGCTTTTAAGCCATCGGACAATGCAAGCAACTGGACATAGTACGCATGATGGCGGGCCGAATGCCACTCATCTTGCGCGGGTTTCTCTGGGGAGATTAAACGAAGTGCGACTGGTGCGGTACCTGTTTGCAAAACACCAAGCTTTTTTGCAGCCGCATAGCTGAGATCAATCAGGCGCTCGTTATGGAAAGGGCCGCGATCGTTGACGCGTACAATCGCTTTCTTACCGTTATTTTGATTGGTGACTTCGACGTAGCTCGGCAAAGGCAAGGTTTTGTGCGCCGCAGACATGGAATACATGTCATACACTTCGCCATTAGAGGTTTTATGGCCGTGGAATTTTTGGCCGTACCAAGAGGCAATACCCGCCTCTTGGTAACCGCGAGGCTCACGGAGTATTTCGTAGCGTTGACCATTTAAGGTGTAGTCTTTGTTGCCAGCTAAGCTATAAGGCTCATACCTTGGCTGGGCATCATCAGTGTGCACCTGCTCAGGAAGGCGTTCGGGTGCTTGGTCGTCAGCCATTTGATATCGGCCCTGTTGCGTACTGCACGCGCTCAGGAGCATGGCGAAAAGAATTACAATCGCTCGCATGTTTATTAAGCCCTAGATAGCATTTTTCGATGAGTATGAATGGACATGAGAATGCCAAAACCAGCCATCAAGGTCACCATAGAGGTACCGCCATAGCTGATCAGAGGTAAGGGTACCCCAACCACAGGCAAAATACCGCTGACCATACCAATATTGACAAAAACATAAACAAAAAAGCTGAGCACGATACTCCCGGCCATCATACGGCCGAATGCAGTTTGGGCTCGGCTGGCTAACATCAGTCCACGCCCAATCAAAAACAGGTATAAGGCGAGCAGGGCACATACACCAATTAATCCCCATTCTTCGGCAATGACCGCAAAGATAAAGTCGGTATGGCGCTCAGGGAGAAACTCGAGCTGCGATTGTGTGCCATGCAGCCAACCTTTTCCGGCCAGCCCTCCGGAACCAATTGCAATTTTAGATTGAATAATATGATAGCCCGCTCCCAGTGGGTCGGACTCTGGATTAAAGAGCGTGAGCACGCGAGTGCGCTGATAGTCGTGCATTAAGAAAAACCACAGCACAGGAATAAACCCTGCGATTGCAACGACAGCTGCAGTAATCAGCTTCCAACTGATCCCGGCGAGAAAGAGTACGAAGACGCCTGACGCGGCAATAAGAATAGAGGTACCTAAGTCGGGTTGCTTCGCGATCATAATGGTGGGCATAAACAACAAAAAGAGCGCGATCAGCAAGGTCGTAAATTTCGGCGGGAGCGGATCCTTACCGATAAAACGAGCCAGCATTAAAGGCACCGCCAGTTTGATTATTTCGGAAGGCTGGAAAGTAACCACGCCAAGATCGAGCCAACGCTGAGCGCCTTTTGCCGTTTCACCCACCAGTAAGACCGCCGCCAGTAGGGCCACACCAATCACATATAAGTACGGCGACCAAAACTCGTAATGGCGTGGCGGCACCTGTGCCAGCGCAAACATTACCGACAGAGCTAGCAGCATCCGAACCGCTTGGCGTTCCATCATTGCCATACTTTGGCCACTGGCACTGTACATAACCACAAGACCAAAGCCCATCAGTAATAAAATGCCAATGAGCAAGGGCAAGTCGAGGTGCAAGCGATCGAATAACGAGCGCTTACTGCTTACTTGGGCTAAAGAACTCATTGTTTTGCCTCTTTGTTCTCTTCAGCGTCTTTTTCAATCAAGATATGATCAAAAATACGACGGGCGATGGGCGCACCGTTGCTTGACCCGCCTCCGGCGTTTTCTAATACCATAGAGACTGCCACCTTGGGATGTTCAAAGGGAGCAAAGCCAATGTAAAGCGCATGATCGCGTAAGTGCTCAGCAATCTCGTCGGCGTTGTATTCTTCATCTTCGCCCAAACCGAACACTTGCGCGGTACCGGACTTCCCGCCAGAGACATACTTTGCGGTGCGGAACGAGCGTCTAGCGGTACCTTTACGACCATGATTAACCAATCGCATCCCTTCAAGGGCGACGTCCCAATACTTATCGCTTACTCCTTGTATCGGAGGATAAGGTTCTGGCTTGGGTTTATGCATACCGTCTTCATCGCGCGACAGCATCAGTAATTTAGGCGCTTTGACTTCGCCGCGGTTCAATACTACTGTGAGTGCCTTCGCTATCTGCATTGGGGTCGCCGTCCAGTAGCCCTGACCTATGCCGACAGGAATGGTGTCCCCTTTGTACCAAGGTTGGCGGTGGCGGCTCATTTTCCATTCTCGGTTAGGCATATTGGCGCTGCTTTCTTCTTGGATATCTATGCCAGTGTATTGGCCGAAGCCGAACTTCTCCATCCAAGACGAGAGCTTATCAATGCCCATGTCATAGGCGATTTGGTAGAAGAAGGTATCCACCGACTCTTCAATCGATTGGACGATATTTACGCGGCCATGCCCCCATGGAAGCCAGTCACGGAAAGGGCGAGTGTTAGAGTTGGGGATCCGCCAATAACCGGGATCGTTGCGGGTCGTCTTGGTGGTAATAATCCCTTCTTCCAGTGCAGCGACAGCAATAAAGGGCTTCACCGTCGACGCCGGCGGATAGATGCCTAATGTCGCACGGTTTACCAATGGTCTGTCTCTATCATTAAGCAGGGCACTGTATTGGGTGCTGGAAATGCCGTGAACAAAAAGGTTCGGGTCATAGCTGGGGGTCGATACCATGGCTAAAACGCCAGATGTTTTCGGATCGAGCACAACCACAGCGCCACGGCGATCGCCTAGGATGCCACGGATATAAAGTTGTAAATCAATATCGAGATTGAGGATCAAATCCTTACCCGGCACGGGTGGCACATATTTTAAGGTGCGGATGATTCGACCTCGGCTATTCACCTCGACTTCTTGATAGCCCGCTTTACCATGCAACACGGGCTCGTAATATTTTTCTATGCCGAGTTTGCCGATGTCACGCGTCGCGCGATAGTTATTGAGCACATCTTTTTGACGCAGCTTGGCGATATCACGGTCGTTGATTTTTGCAACGTAACCCAGCACATGGGTCAGCGCATCGCCGTAAGGGTAGTGGCGTTTTAGATACGCCTTGATTTCCACCCCGGAAAATTGGTGCTGGTGGGCAGAAAAGATGGCGACCTCTTTATCGGTTAACTGGGTCTTTAGCGGCACCGCATTAAAGCGACGCGAACGTCTACGTTCTTTTTGGAAGTTGTCGATATCACTGTCAGACAGCGACAGTAATGACTGTAAGCGCGCCAAGGTGGCGGGCATATCATCGACTTGTTCAGGGGTGATTTCGAGATGATATACCGGCCGGTTTTCTGCGAGCAATTTGCCGTTGCGATCATAGATAAGACCGCGGTTGGGCGCGACAGGCACCACTTTAATCCGGTTATCATTTGAGCGCGTCTGATAATCTTGGTGTTCAACGACCTGAATGTGATAGAGGTTGGTAAGCAAGATCCCGACTAAGGCAATAATCCCGATGAAGCAGACAATCGCTCGGCGGACAAACAGCGCCGCTTCGGCGCTATGGTCGCGAATTTGACTTCGTTGGCGCTTCATCCGTGATTATTCTCGATGGTAAGGATGGTTAGTCGTTAAGCTCCACGCGCGATAAAGGCTCTCAGCCATGACAATACGTACCAGCGGATGGGGCAGTGTCAGTGGCGATAAAGACCAACTTTGTTCCGCAGCGGCCTTACATTCTGGTGCCAATCCCTCTGGCCCGCCAATTAAGATCGCCACGTCACGAGCGTCAAGCTTCCATTTCTCTAACTGTTCAGCCAATTGCGGGGTATCCCATGGTTTACCAGGAATGTCGAGTGTCACGATACGGCTACCGCGGTTGACCGCGGCTAACATAGCGTCGCCTTCTTTTTGCAGAATGCGGGCAATGTCGGCGTTTTTGCCCCGTTTTCCCGCGGGGATCTCAATCAGCTCTAAAGGCATATCTTTGGGAAAACGACGCTGGTACTCGGCGAAGCCTTGCTCAACCCATTTCGGCATTTTATTGCCGACGGCAATCAACTGAATCTTCATCAATTAGTTCCAGAGCTTTTCCAGTTGATAGAGCTGGCGCTGTTCTTCTTGCATCACATGCACCATCACATCGCCCAAATCGACCACGACCCACTCGCTGTCGTCTTGGCCTTCCATGCCCATCGCGCCGATATTGATAGCTTGGGCTTCGTCACGCACATGCTCTGCAATGGAAGCAACATGGCGACGGGAGTTACCGGTGCACAGCACCATAAAATCGGTAATGGAAGATTTGTCACGGACATCCAGTGTCACAATGTCACTGGCTTTCATATCATCGACCTTATCGGCCACAAACTGTTGTAACTCGGTAGCTTGCAAAAGAGACCTCTATGGTTACCGTTTGGATTACTGGCAAGCGAGTATATCACTCACTTGCCAATTGGACACATTAGCGCGGCTGAGGTTCAGGCATTTGGCACATGAGTGCGCAAAAATAGTGCAATTCAGGCCAAGGATCGCGGCTGTAATCGGTTTTTAGACCGATTTCGAGCTGAGCCAGTTGCCGCAGAAGTTGAGTCAGACGCGGTCGCGTTAAGCGATTCAGCGCGGCAATCATCATGGGTCGGCGTGTTTGCCAGATCCGCAGTTGGTCGAATATTTTGTTCAATGGCCGCCCTTGTTGGCCTTGCTCATGAATCACATAAAGCTGCTTGAGCTCTTTTTGGATCAATCGTAGCAACAAGGTGGGCTCGTTTCCTTCTGCATAGAGCTGCTCCAAAATACGCTGCGCGCGCTGCGCTTTTCCTTCTAATAACGCATCGGTAAGTTGGAAAGGCGTAAAATGATGATGGCGCGACAGGGCGCTTTCAATGCGAGGGAGCGTTAAGGCGCCGTCCGGATAGAGCAACTGCAGTATGTGCAGGCTTTGCACCAACGCCAGTAAGTTGCCTTCATGCCATTGCGCTAATAACTGCAATGCCGGTTGATCCGGTTTAAGCCCCAGCCCTTGACAGCGCTGCTCGATAAAACGCGGCAGCTGGCGGGCATCGGGTGTGTTACACACCACATAGAGCCCGTGCTGAGACAAGGCGGTGAACCACTTGGCAGACTCTTGCTTTTTATTTAAACGCTCGCCTTGCACCAGCAATAAAATATCAGGATTAAGCCATTGCGCGATGTCAGCCAATTGCTTGGCTTGTGTGGTGTTAAGGCCGTTTTCTGGGCAGGTGATTTCGATAATCTGGCGTGAAGAAAACAAACTCAGCGCTTGGCAACAATCAATCACCTCCTGCCAATTGAGCTGTGCATCAATGATAAAGCGATGATGCTCTTCAAACCCTTGCTCTCGAGCGGAGCGACAAATTGCATCGCGTGATTCGAGTTTAAGCAGAGGATCAGAGCCAAACACGAGATAGGTTTGGCGCAGTGGCTGCTTGAGCTGCTGCGCCAATTGTTCTGGATAGGTTCTCATCATTGCGCGGTATCAGTCTCAGTCTGACGCGTTTCAATAATGATTTCTGGCTTGTTTGGACGCTCACCTTGTTCAAGCTGTTCCAACGCTGCTTGTTCAGCCTCACGGCGCTCAAATTCGGCAATATCACCTTTAAGCTGTGAGAGTTGACGCATAATCTGGCGTGTTGCTTCGGTCCGCATCTCCGCAACCAGCTTGTCTTGCTCGACCGATTTAGCCAATGCAGTCAGCGGGTTATCGAGGAAGTTACGACTTAGCGTGGTTGAAAAAGTATAACTGCCTTTTTGCGGCACAGTCACCCGGTAGCGAGCCACATAGCGGAACTCTTTCTCTGCGACACGGCTGTTTTGGTAAAGCGATAGGGTTTGTTCGCTATTGCTTTCGCCAAGCAGGTGAATATTGGTCACTGTATTGGCTGGTGCAACCAATTCAACCTTATGTTGATTGAGTTGATTGCGCAGCTGGCGAGTGAGCTCACCGTAAGGGTCGACGCTGGTTAACGACACTTGCGTGACCTCGTCCGGTAAGTTGTAGCTGTCACGTAAGGCAAACCCGCAAGAGGCGGTGGTCAAAGCGACCACCGCAACAAGCAGGAAGCGAAACACAGGTTGAAACAGGGTCACGCTACTGCTCCTTGTTTAGTTAGCAACAATGTTAACCAGTTTACCTGGTACATAGATGACTTTGCGCACGGTTTTCCCGTCAGTAAACTTAACCACATTTTCATCAGCCATCGCTTGTGCTTCGACCGCATCTTTTTCGGCGTCAGCGGCAACGGTGATTTTGGCACGCAGTTTTCCGTTAACTTGGACGATGATGAGCTTTTCATCTTCAACCATGGCGTCTTGGTCAGCCTGTGGCCATTGGGCGTCATCAATGTTCTGTTCACCCAGCGCTTCCCACAGCGTAAAGCTGATGTGTGGGGTGATGGGATAGAGCATCACAACAATCGCTTTCAGCGCTTCATCCAGCACGGCTCGGTCTTGCTCGCTCTCTTGTGGTGCTTTCACCAAACGGTTCATCAGCTCCATAATCGCAGCAATCGCAGTGTTGAACGTCTGACGACGACCCATGTCGTCACTCACCTTAGCAATGGTTTTGTGAACGTCACGGCGCAGTGCTTTCTGCTCATTGTTCAGGGCGCTAGCATCGAGTGCTGCGACGGCACCTTTGGCGCTGTGCTCGTAAACCAATTTCCACACGCGACGCAAGAAGCGGTGAGAGCCTTCGACGCCTGACTCTTGCCACTCAAGGGTCATTTCTGCTGGCGCGGCAAACATCATGAACAAGCGTACGGTGTCGGCACCATATTTTTCGACCATCAATTGCGGGTCGATACCATTGTTCTTCGACTTTGACATCTTGGTCATGCCAGTGTGCACGACTTCGCGTCCTTCATTGTCGATAGCTTTGATGATCTTGCCTTTGCTGTCGCGTTCGACGGTCACATCGGTTGGCGAGACCCAAACTCGCACGCCTTTCTCGTCGTTGTAGTAGAAGGCGTCGGCAAGCACCATGCCTTGGCAAAGTAGCTGCTTAAACGGCTCGTCACTGTCGACCATGTTGTCGTCACGGAGCAGTTTATGGAAGAAGCGTGAGTAAAGCAGGTGCATACACGCATGTTCAATTCCGCCAATGTACTGGTCCACCGGCAGCCAGTAGTTTGCGGCTGCTGGGTCGAGCATTTGGTCTGCTTGTGGAGAACAATAACGTGCGTAATACCAAGATGACTCCATGAAGGTATCAAAGGTGTCGGTTTCACGCAGCGCAGGCTTGCCTTGATACTGGGTTTGCGCCCATTGCTTATCGGCTTTGATCGGGCTTTGCACGCCGTCCATAACCACGTCTTCTGGCAAGATGACAGGCAGTTCCTCGCTAGGAACAGGCACCACTTCACCGTCTTCTGTGTTCAGCATTGGGATAGGTGCACCCCAGTAGCGTTGACGAGAAACGCCCCAATCACGCAGACGGAAGTTAACGGTTTTCTTGCCTTTACCCAGCGATTCAAGCTTGGCGGCAATCGCATCAAACGCGGCATCAAAGTCTAGGCCGTCAAATTCGCCAGAGTTAAACAGTTTGCCTTTCTCGGTATGCGCTTGCTCGGACAGATCTGGCGCTTGGCCATTTTCGTCAAGGATCACCGGTTCAATATCGAGGCCGTATTTGCTGGCGAACTCAAAGTCGCGCTGGTCGTGTGCTGGCACGGCCATGACGGCGCCTGTGCCATAATCCATCAAGACAAAGTTGGCGACAAAGATAGGCACACGACGACCGTTTAGAGGGTGTGTCGCGTACAAGCCGGTTGCCATGCCTTTTTTCTCCATGGTTGCAAGCTCTGCTTCAGCAACCTTGGTGTTACGGCACTCTTGTACAAATTCAGCCAACGCTGGATTTTGCTTGGCAGCGGCATCCGCGAGTGGGTGACCAGCGGCAATGCCCACATAGGTGACGCCCATCAGGGTATCAGGACGCGTGGTGTACACATCCAGTGCAGGGTGATCGCCTTCTACTTCAAAGGTCAGCTCCACCCCTTCAGAGCGGCCAATCCAGTTGCGTTGCATGGTTTTAACCATTTCTGGCCAACCATCCAATTTATCGATGTCTTGGAGCAGCTCTTCTGCATAGTCGGTGATTTTAATAAACCACTGCGGGATTTCTTTTTGCTCAACCGGTGTGTCACAACGCCAACAGCAGCCTTCGTGTACCTGCTCATTGGCCAAAACGGTTTGGTCATTCGGACACCAGTTTACTGACGAGGTTTTCTTATATACCAACCCTTTGTTGTAAAGTTTGGTGAAGAACTCTTGTTCCCAGCGGTAGTAATCTGGACTACAGGTGGCGACTTCACGGTTCCAATCGTAACCAAAGCCCAGCATTTTCAGCTGGCCTTTCATGTAATCAATGTTTTCGTAGGTCCAAGGTGCCGGTGCGGTTTTGTTTTTAATCGCCGCGCCCTCAGCGGGTAGGCCAAAGGCGTCCCAACCGATAGGCTGCATCACGTTTTTACCTTGCAGGCGCTGGTAGCGTGAAATGACGTCACCGATGGTGTAGTTGCGCACATGTCCCATGTGCAAACGACCACTGGGGTATGGGAACATAGAAAGACAATAAAATTTTTCTTTGTTAGGGTCTTCATGAACCACAAAGGTTTTATTTTCGTCCCAATGGGCTTGAACTTTTTGTTCAATATCTTGCGGGCTATATTGTTCTTGCATCGATGGCTTCCGAGATTCTGTGAGAAAGGTAAAACCTGAAAGAGAAATATCGTCATAGAATAACGAAAGGCAAAGACCGCAACAACACTTGAATCAGGAGCAGGACGATGAATAAAGAGAAAGATACCCAACAAAGCATCATCGAGCGTGTTAAAGATGCGCTGGAAAACAGTCCTGAATCCCTTGCGCGCTGGGTGGAGTTGTCGGAGCAATACCTTAAGGCGGCAGCGGATTTGACCAAAGATGAATGGGCATTGATTGAGGCGTATTTCAAACGTGATGTGAAAGCGTTTGGCGCACAATATGACAAATCACAGGCCGATGAGATAGACAGTGAGGTTTTTAACGACCTGATTGCTGACACCATTTGGGAACAACTGGCGGAGATCACCGATCGAACGCAGCTGGAATGGCGTGAAGTGTTTGATGATTTGCAGCATCAAGGGGTGTACGAAGCCGGGGAGATTGTGGGGTTAGGTATATTGCAATGTGAACAATGCCAGCACCAGACTCGCCATAATCGCGTGGATGTGATTCATCCTTGTGTGAAATGCGGGCATCGCTTTTTTACCCGTCGCGCTTACCCAGCCTAAATCAAAAGTGGGCCGGCAACCCCGGCCCTTGCGTTATCCATGCCTCAGGCGGGCTTATTCTTCACCTTTGGCACCTTCAAAGCGTGCTTTTTCTTCTTTCTCAACCTGAGATAGTCGAGGCAATTTGAGTCCTTGCGCTTTTCCCATCCAGCGAGCAAACACAATATTGCTCCAAAATGCACAGCTGACCAGCACAAGCTCGGCTACCGCCAGCCAGCGTTCGCCCTCATCGACATATATCAGGGTTAGGGCATGTAAAAAGTAAAACATTAAAATAAAGTTGGCCCAGGCGTGAGTGAACGCTTTGCCCTTAATCAATCCAGGCAGTGGCAACAGCAAAGGCACCAGCCAACCGATCGTGACCGCCCACGCGTTTAAGTGCGGGTGAGGAGATAGGTAGGCGTGCCAAAGCGCTACCCAAGCGATTAGGCCAAGGTTGCTGGCAAGCGAGAGTTTACGCATCAATGCAAGACGAGGGTCAGTCACTGTGATGTCCTTTTACGAGCTAGTGGGGTTGAGCGTGCGCGCGAGTGAAGCGAGCCGTTGGCCGAGCGCATTGGCTATTTTTTTCTCATCGGCGAGTAAAGGGGTTTGAGCGTTGCTCACACTCGAGGCACCATAGGGCGAACCACCGCCTTGGGTGGTGTGCAGTGCGCTTTCACTGTGCGGTACGCCAACAAGAATCATACCGTGATGTAGCAGGGGCACCGTCATGGTGAGCAGGGTGGTTTCTTGTCCACCATGAAGCATAGAGCCGGCCCCAAACACGGCGGCAGGTTTATCGATTAAGGCCCCAGAGAGCCACTCGGCACTGGTACTGTCGATAAAATGCTTGAGTGGCGCGGCCATATTGCCGAAACGCACCGGGCTACCCAAGGCTAGCCCGTCACAGTCGAGCAAGTCTTGGCGAGTCACAAAAGGATCGCTGGCTGAATGGGCCGGTGTTTTTCCGTCTGTATAACTCGGCAATTCTGGCACCGTACGTAACACGGCCTCCACGCCCTGAGATTCAATGCCTCGCGCAAGCTGTTGCGCCAGTTTGCGGGTATTGCCTGAGCGGCTGTAGTAAAGCACCAGTACCTTTGTCATGCCAAAAGATCCAAAACGTTTTCTGGTGGACGACCAATAACAGCACGCTCAGCTTTAACGGCGATAGGGCGCTCAATGAGTTTAGGGTTGTTGACCATCGCGTCGAGCAGTTGCGCTTCCGTCACGCTGGCATCACCCAGCTGCGCGGTTTTATAGTCTGCTTCCTTGGTGCGCATCATGTCGCGAAATGAGCGGATGCCGAGCTTATCTTTCAGGGCGGTCAGGGTGTCGGCAGACGGAGGCGTTTCCAGATACTTAACGATGTTTGGTTGCACGCCATTGGATTCCAGCAGTGCAAGTGTTTCACGGCTTTTGGAACAACGCGGGTTGTGATAAAGCGTAATAGTGGTCACGACAGATATCCTTATTTGAATGAATTAACGATCTTTTAGGGCGTTAAAGCGCGCTTGTTGATGACGAAGCTGATCAAGCCGCGCATCATAGCGTGCTTGTGCCAAGCTTCCCAACTCGACAAGTTGGCTGGCTTGGGTGTAATTACGAATGGCTTTTGACCATTGACCACGCAACGCGTAGCGCTCGCCTTGGGCGGCAAGCTCGCCATCCCGATGCGTACCGGTACTTTCATATGCTTGTTGTAACAAAAACCAGCCGTTACTGTCATCGGGATATTGGTGGGTATAACGCTCGAGCGCCGGAATCGCTTCCTGACCACGTTGGGCTTTGACGTAGGTATAAGCACGGTTCAGGAGTAGGACGCGATTATCGGGCTGATTGGCGAGTGCATCACTCAGGCGTGAAAGTGCTTTGTCAAAGTGCTTCTCGCCGATATCAAGATCTGTCATTGCATCGATAAAAAAGCGATTGTTCGGTTGCGCTTGGATAAGTGGCTTCAGCAAAGCGCGTGCTTCATCAAAGCGGTGCGCATCAATGTGCAAGAGCGCTACGCCATAGTTGAGGCTTTGCTTTTCCGCCGGTGATGCTTTTTTCAGCTTACGCGCGAACCAATCCATTGCCGATTCAGCGGCAATGCCGCTATAACGGGCCACAATGCGAGCGCGGGCCAAGTGGTAGTCGGGCGACAGAGGCACACGCTTTTGAGGATATTGCCGCGCTCGAGCCCGAGAGTCGGTGATACGTGATTCGGGTAACGGGTGAGTGCTGAAATATTCCGGCATCTTACTGGCGTAGCGATATTCATCGGCCAGTCGAGTGAAAAAGCGAGGCATTGCGCTGACATCGAAGTTGGCGCGAGCTAAGGTGTCGATGCCGATCCGATCGGCTTCTTCTTCGTTACGGCGCGTATAATTGATACGGCTTTGAATGGTGCCTGCTGTGGCAGCATGGGCAGCGGCAATACCAGCCTCTGGTGCGGCAATGGCGAGCATTAGCGACCCCACCAATGCGGCCACTGTCAGTGGGGATTTCTTGGCTTGGTCTTCCATGCTGCGGGCCAAGTGACGCTGGGTCACGTGGGCGATTTCATGCGCCATGACGGACGCAAGTTCACTCTCAGTATTGGCATGTAAAAACAAGCCAGAATGCATAGCAACATAACCGCCGAAGAACGCGAATGCATTAATCGCTTGGTTATTAATGAGAATAAATTGAAACGGCGTGCGCACATCATTGGCATTGGCGACAAGACGATGGCCGAGCGCATTCACATACTCAGAAAGCAATGGGTCGCTGATAATGGGTTTACTGGCGCGCAGCATCCGCATATAGGCATCACCAAATTCCTTCTCTTGCGCAATGGTCAGCGTTCCCGCAGCGGCGGTGCCGATATCCGGTAAATCGAATCCATATTGCTCGGTGCTGGCGGTAGCAGGGGCGGTAGCCAAAAGGCCCGCTAAAAGATAGGCCAACAAGCGGCGACCCGACCGTTTAGACGGCAGAAGAGAGTGTGAATGGCGCAAAGCACGTAGCGGCATGATAGCGTGAACCTTTCGTTAGCAAACGGAATGTAACCTAGGATACAGACCAATAAAATGCGTGTGGGTTTCGTTGGCGTTCTGTCTAATGTCCATTACAATGCAGGCGATAATACCTACCGGTGAGACAGAATGGAATGTCAAACGCTTGATTTACGTGAGCATGTCTGCCCGATGGCATTACTGCTTGCCAAACGTGCTGCCGCACAGTTAGGACACGGTGATCAGCTTATCATTTTGCTGGGGGATGCTGGCGCGCAACAAGACATTCCGCGCTATTTTGAACAGCAAACCTTTACCATCGAGTGGCTGGATAGGCCGCAACAGGCGCGCTTGAAAGTAACCAAAGAATAACGGATCGATTATGTTTGATATGTTAAACCGCTGGTATCGGCGGCGCTTTTCCGACCCACATGCAGTGAGCTTGGTTGCCATCTTGCTAGTTGGCTTTATCACTATCTATTTCTTTGGCAATTTGCTGGCGCCGTTACTGGCTGCCATTGTGATTGCTTACTTACTGGATTGGCCTGTTAATCGCTTAACCCGTATTGGTTTGCCGCGCACCTTGTCGGTGATGGTGGTCAGCACTTTGTTCGTGGGCATGACCATGATGGCGGCCTTTGGTTTAGTGCCGACCATTTGGAACCAAGGGGTGAACTTGGTGGCGGATGTGCCCAATATGTTTAATAACGTCCAGGCGCTGATGCTGAGCTTGCCTGAACGCTACCCTGAATTGATCAAGCCTCATATGATCAACACCTTTGTCGATACGCTGCAAAATAACGTGCTGCGCATGGGCGAAACCTTGGTGAAAGGATCCCTGTCTTCGTTAGTGAACTTGGTCGCTTTGGCGGTTTATCTCGTGTTAGTGCCGCTGTTGGTATTTTTCCTGCTCAAAGATAAGCAAGAAATGTTGGCCATGTTTAAAGGTTTATTGCCCCGTAATCGACGCTTAGCCTCGCGTGTGGGTCATGAAATGAACCAACAAATCTCCAATTATATTCGTGGTAAGGTCACGGAAATTTTGATCGTAGGTAGCGTGAGCTATGTGACGTTCAGCGTGTTGGGGCTCGAGTATGCGGTGCTGCTTAGCGTAGCGACCGGGTTCTCAGTGCTGATCCCCTATATCGGCGCGGCGGTTGTCACCTTACCGATCGCAATTGTGGCGCTGTTTCAGTGGGGGCTCACGCCTGAATTTTGGTACGTCATGATTGCTTATGGCGTGATTCAAGCGCTTGATGGCAATGTATTAGTGCCTGTGCTGTTTTCTGAGGCTGTTAACTTGCATCCCGTTGCCATCATAATAGCCGTACTGGTTTTCGGTGGACTCTGGGGCTTTTGGGGCGTATTTTTTGCTATTCCATTGGCGACCTTGGTGAAGGCGGTTTGGCAGGCGTTGCCTGTGATTGAGCTTGAGGACGATCCGAAACCTGATGGTCAGTGATCCATCCCACGTTCGCCGCTCTAATAAACAAGGTTGAGCGGGGAAGCGCGTGCCTTTTCCGCACCAGTTTGGCCCAGAAAAGCAGTACATATAAAAGAGTTGGCATGGAACAACAAAGGCAACAACAAACACAGGTAAATCGGTTTCGTGTCGCGGTCATTGGTGGCGGTGTCGCGGGAACAACGGCGGCGATGCGGCTGGCAGAGCGTGGCATCGACACCCAGTTGTTTGAAGCAGGCACTGGGTTAGTGAATGGTCCACCTATCTGCCACTTGCATGCAGGGGGCAACCTCTACCGCGAGATTTCACTCGATCAGTGCTTAACCTTGCTCGAGCAGTCCATCGCGACAGTGCGCATGTATCCACACTCAGTCAACCGCCGTCCTACGGTTCTGGCGGTTCCTCAGCAAGATAAAGGATCTCTGGATAGCGTGGTTGCGCGCCTAGAGACCCTTCAAGCACGCTACGCGCAACTTGTCGAGATGGATAATGCTAACAAGGTAATGGGCGAGCCCGAAGATTATTTTCGCCTCTTTCATCAAGCCGATTTAGCTGCGCTGAAACAGCGAGAGTATGAAAGCTTGACCGACGCGGCCGAACGCTGGATGTGGCCTGTCGCGCAGTCCTTGCGCCTCGATAGCATGAAGTATCCGCTGGTATTGGTGCAAGAGTATGGTTTGAGTGTCTTCCGCCTTGCTGCTGAAGCGCAACTGGCCCTTGCCGATGTCTCGCACTGCCAGCTCGCGTTTAATCATAAAGTGATTAACACCCAAGCAAATGGCGCGGGGTGGACAGTCACCTACCAAGATGCACACGGGCAAGTTCAATCAACGGATGTGGATTATCTGATTAATGCGGCGGGTTTTAGAACCGGCACCATTGATGATCAAGCGGGCTTTGCGCGTCGTCGTCTTGTCGAATACAAAGCGGCTTACATTGCCCATTGGCCAAGCAGCACTTGTCAGTGGCCAGAAATTATTGTTCACGGTGAACGCGGCACGCCACAAGGCATGGCGCAGCTGACGCCGTATCCTGATGGCTTTTTCCAACTCCATGGCATGACCAAAGACATTACTTTGTTCGAAGGGGGCTTAGTCAGTAGCACCCACGACTCGGCGCAGCCGGCTGTGGCTGCTGAGTATGTGAAAAATATCGATAAAGGTTGGTCATGGTCACATGCCTGCGAGCGCACCGAGCGGGCAATTGCGCACTTCGCGCAGTGGCTCCCTGATTTTCAGGACGCTGAAGTGGGGGGCAAACCACTGTGTGGCGCACAACAGATCCCCGGAGACGACCCGTCTTTGCGTGCCTCTGATGTGTCGTTCGACGGTGAGCGTTATGCACGTTTAGAGATTGTCAAAGCCTCTTCGGCACTGACTGCTATCAACAAGATTCTCTCGCACTTTGAAGATGTTGGATGGCTTTCGCCTGACGCAACCTATCCTTTGCCGCGTCCGAGTCACGCGCAGATTGTTGCGACCGCGTGTCAATTAGCGACGGAGCGGGGCTACCCAGAAGGATTAGCCAAACCCGTGGGTTAATGGTGTATTGGCTCCCCAAAAAAGAGCATGGCGTTTGCCATGCTCTTTGTCGTTAAGGGAAATGGACGGCGATAACCGCTATCAGGCTTGCTGTAAGTAGTCCAACACAACTTGGTGATGGTCTTTGGTTTTAAACTTGTTGAACACATGTTCAACATTGCCATCTTTGCCAATTAAAAAGCTGAGGCGATGAATGCCATCGTACTCTTTACCCATGAATTTCTTCGGTCCCCAAACGCCAAAAGCATCCGCGACAGCGTGGTCTTCGTCGCTTAACAAGGTGAAATTCAGTGAGTCACGCTCAACAAAGCGCGCCAGTTTTTTTACCGGATCGGGGCTTATCCCCAACACCACGGTGTCCAACGCATCCAGTTCTGCTTTGGTATCACGCAGTGAGCAAGCTTGCGTTGTACAGCCCGGGGTCATGGCTTTTGGGTAAAAGTAAACCAGAACACGCTTGTCGCCTTTGAATTGGCTAAGCGTGACCGTATCGCCATTTTGATCTTGTAGTGAGAAGTCAGGCGCGGTGGCGCCAGCAGTCAAGGTTTGCATGCGAGAGGTTTCCTTTTTGTTGTTCGCGAGTTATTCAACGATGATAGGGACTTGACGAATTTACGCAACCCGCTGATGTGGGCGATCACTGTGCGCTGACATCCTTTGACCGGAAATTAACCCCATGGTGGTCACCTTGAATGGTACCTTAATCACACGGTCTGGCAGCGACGAAAAAATTTTCTGCTAATCCTGTGTTGCGCGTAGGGTTGTTCTTGTGTTTGCCAGACGCCAAAAGTAACATTGCATCATTAACACGAAGGGAGACAAACATGGTTTCTGGAAGCATTGTGGCGCTTGTCACACCAATGGATGCACACGGCGAAGTTGATTACGTTAGCCTGAAAAAACTGGTCGAGTTCCATATCCAATCGGGAACCGATGCTATTGTCGCAGTTGGTACGACCGGTGAGTCGTCGACTGTTACGGTTGACGAACATATCAAGGTTGTTTTAAAGACCTTGGAATTCGCCGATGGCCGTATCCCTGTGATCGCGGGGACGGGGGCCAATGCCACTCATGAAGCTATTACCTTCAGTAAAATGTTTGCAGGTTCAGGCGTCGCGGCGTGTTTGAGCGTGACCCCTTACTACAACAAGCCGACTCAAGAAGGCTTGTTCCAGCATTACAAAGCGATCGCTGAAGCAAGCGATTTACCACAAATCTTGTACAACGTGCCCGGGCGTACCGCGGTCGACTTACAACCCGAAACCGTGGCGCGTTTGGCGCAGTTTGACAACATCATCGGCTTAAAAGATGCTACCGCAGATGTGAGCCGCGTAGCCATTCATAAGGAACTTTGTGGCGACGACTTCCTCTTATTCAGTGGCGATGATTTAACAGGGCTCGATTTTGTGCTTGCAGGGGGCCACGGTGTGATCTCCGTGACCAATAACGTGGCTGCGGCACAGATGGCGAAAATGATCCAACTCGCCCGTGCTGGAGAGGCTGACCAAGCACACGCGATTAACGAAACCTTGATCCCATTGCATCGCCACCTCTTTGACGAGGCCAATCCGATTCCTGTGAAATGGGCAGTCCGTGAAATGGGCTTGATTGAGGATGGCCACCTACGTCTGCCATTAACCGAATTAAGCGAACACTTGCGCCCCACCGTGCGCGAGGCCATGCAGGTTGCAGGTGTTGTTTAAGCTGTTGGAGTGCGAATGAAACCAGTATTTAGGCTCGGCCTTTGTGCCATCATGGTAACCGGATTGGTTGCTTGCAGTGGTGGCGCCGAGCAACGTCGTCAGGCGAAAGATGATTTCGACTATTTAAACACGACCCCGCTTTCAGAATGGCAAACGTTGCCAGACCAAGCGCCCTACTTTTCAACCAACTACCAAATCCCATCACAAGATTTTGAGGGAGAGGTGGGCAAAGGCGTAGACATCCGTCCGCCGCGTCAGGTGTTGGACCTTGTGCCGGGAGCACGTATTGAGCGAGACAGCCGCGGGGTCACCTTAGCGGTGGTGAATGAAAAGCAGCTGTCGTCACTTTGGCAAACTGTGGAGCGCTTGGCGGATGACGGCACCATCCCGGTTGCTCAGCGCGAAGAGAATCAGCTCGAGACGGGCTGGATTGCGTGGGAAAAAGAAGACAGCGAGCATCAGGCGCGCTTTCGTATTGCCCGCCTAGAGCAGGGCCGTCGTTTCGCCCTCGGTGTCAACTTGATTGAATGGCGTGCGCAAAAAGGTGAGCAACCGCTGACCCCCGCGCTAAGCGAACGTTATAACACCCTGATGACTAATTTGATCACGGTGAGTCATGACGCTGCCTTACGTGCTGAGGCTCGCCGTATCGCGCAGCAGCAGCAGTCTGATATTCCAATCAGCTTTGGCACTGATCGCAGCGGTTTGCCGGTTATTATTGCCCGTGCGCCGTATGATGTGGTGTGGGAAAAGCTGCCAGCGATCATCAAGCCGCTCGGTTTTTCGATTGAAAGCAGCAATCAATCGCAAGGCACTGTGAAAACACGCCACGTCGCGCCCAGCGATGAAAGCTGGCAAGCGTTGGGCGTTGCGCCAATTAGTTTAAGCGATAATAGCTACACCTTGCTGTTAGGCGATTTGGGGAACCGAACCTCAATCAACGTGACCACCAGCAAAGGGAAACCAGTGAAAGAGGAAACGCTCAAAGCCTTGAGTCCTGCACTGAAAGCGGTTATTGCCCAGCTTGGCAATGCGCCAACCCCATAATCACCCAGGGACGCCTTATGGCGTCCCTCGTTTTTAGCGCCTAATGGAGAGTATAGGTAATGGAAAAACGTGCTGAGTTGTATCGCGGTAAAGCGAAGTCTGTGTATGCAACTGATGATGAAAACCGCTTTATTCTGCACTTTCGTAACGACACCTCTGCCTTTGACGGTGAGCGAGTAGAGCAGCTAGATCGCAAAGGGGAAGTGAATAACAAGTTTAACCACTTCATCATGCAAAAGCTGGAAGCGGCTGGCATCCCGACCCAAATGGATCAGCTACTGTCTGATACCGAAGCGGTGGTAAAAAAACTGGAGATGATCCCAGTAGAATGTGTGGTCCGCAATATTGCCGCCGGCTCTTTGTGTCGCCGCCTAGGCGTTGAAGAAGGCACTGCGTTGACGCCACCGACATTTGAGCTGTTTCTTAAAAATGATGCGTTGCATGACCCTATGGTCAATGAATCGCTCTGTGAGTCGCTAGGGTTTGCCACACAAGCACAACTGGAGACCATGAAAGCGCTGACCTATCAGGTTAATGATGTGCTGAAAGCTTTGTTTGCTGAAGGTGACTTGTTGCTGGTGGATTACAAACTCGAGTTTGGTGTTGACCATCAAGGAAACATTGTCCTCGGTGACGAGTTTAGCCCAGATGGCTGCCGCTTGTGGGATGCCAACACCCGAGAAAAGCTGGATAAAGACCGCTTCCGTCAAGGTTTGGGTGGCGTTGTTGAAGCCTACATCGAAGTGGCGAAGCGTATCGGCCTGAATCTGTAATTTTTTGGCTTAAAAACGCAAACCTTTGCGTTTGCTTAAGAGAAAATAGCGCCATGATGGCGCTATTTTTTTGTCGATGGTGTGTCGTTGGAGTGTGTTTCGTCAGCGTCGGTTTTATCGTCAGGTTTATCTTTATATTTAAGCCCAAACTTAGCATTCGCTGTGTACTTAAGCGCCATAATATTGCTGACCACGACCGCGACCACAATCGCGATAATCACATAAGGATTGGTTAGCCATTCCATGAGTGCACCTCGCAGATGTTGGTGACATAGGTTGAATATATCCAATCTAGTTGTTCAAGAATAGCCTGCTGTCCCAGAATGGGCGCTTGCGCAATCACGCGATGCAAGCCATCTAAGGTCAAGGCATTAAGCAGAGGTTGGCTGGTGGCGATATGGCTAATGTGCCACGGCTCGCGAGCAACGCCTCCTTGGTCCTGCGCATAGGGGAAGAAAAATCCGTAGCGCGGCGCATGAGCGTGCAGCCAGGTTGCGAATCGGGCCTGAGGCCCATGATCGTATTCTACTTGTGTCAGCGCTAACGATTCACCGGGTGCCAATGCCTGTTGGTCAAACACATCCAAATCCGTTCCCCAATGGTGACGGCTGGTGCCCGGAAGGGCGGACCAACGCAAGATAGCTCTCACTCGCTCGTTATCGGAGAGGGTGTGAATGTCAATCGGTTGGCCGTGGTCGTCTAAGACCGGCTTTTCGCCTCGGTATTTGCCATTCCAAATCGCCAGTTGTCTATCAAAAGACCGATGAGCACTGGCGATGGTTAGCGTAAAGCCGGCTTGTTGCGCACTATGGCGCAACGCCTCAATGTGCTCAAGCACCTCGGGGTGCAAACAAGGCGCATTCGGCCGGGCATTGATAGGCACGAGAAATTGCATATCTTGCCCGGTTAATTGTGCAAGACTTAAGGTCAACGTAGGGCTTTCTCCAGCACTTTTTGGTACATGTCGGTGAGTTTTTCAAGATCGGGAATGCTAACGCACTCGTTCACTTTATGAATCGTGGCATTCACCGGACCCAGTTCAATCACTTGTGCACCCATTTTAGCAATAAAGCGACCATCAGACGTGCCGCCTGTGGTTAACAGCTGGGGCGTTTGATGATTGACTTCTTCGACCGCTTCGACCACCGCATCGAGTAGGGTGCCTTTGTCGGTTAAAAAGGGGTCGCCGCTATGAGTCCATTCAAGACGATACTCCAACCCGTGAGCATCAAGGATGGAATAGACCCGTTGCTTGATGGTTTCGCTATCAAGTTCGGTACTAAAGCGGAAGTTAAACTGTGCATGACACTCGCCCGGGATCACATTCGCAGCCCCAGTCCCTGCTTGAATATTGGGAATTTGAAAGCTGGTCGGCGGGAAGAAGTCATTCCCGTTATCCCACACTGTTTGCGCGAGCTCAGTAAGGGCAGGCATAGCCTGATGCACGGGGTTATTGGCTAAGTGAGGATAGGCAACATGCCCTTGAGTGCCTTGCACATACAAATCGCCGGTGATCGATCCACGACGGCCATTTTTGACCACATCCCCCACATGATGGGTACTCGAAGGCTCACCAACAATGCACATATCAATGATTTCATCGCGTGCGACCAGTGTATCAACCACGCGGGTCGTACCATTGATAAATGGTCCTTCTTCATCCGAAGTGATCAAAAAGGCAATCGAGCCGGGGTGATTTGGGTTTTCAGCGACAAAACGCTCAACTGCCACCACCATTGCAGCCAGTGAACCTTTCATATCGGCGGCGCCGCGACCATGGAGATGATCGTCAATCACCACGGCTTCAAACGGTGGCGTGTGCCACTGATCGCGCGGTCCGGCAGGCACCACATCGGTATGACCGGCAAAGGCAAATAATGGCCCTAGGGTGCCACGGCGTGCCCACAGATTGGTGGTATCTTCAAAGACCATCGGCTCAATGGTAAAGCCTAATGCTTTTAAGCGTGCAATCATTACATCTTGGCAGCCCGCATCCTCTGGGGTGACTGATTCACGGTTAATCAAATCTTTTGCCAAAGACAGGGTAGCACTGTCAGTCATCTTAGTTTCCTTACAACGAGAATGAACGGAATATCACATTACGCAAAAATGTCAGCGTATTGGTTCTCTTTAAAGCCGAGATAGTAGCTACCCTTGTGTACGAGTAGGGGGCGTTTAATGATCGCAGGGTTATCGAGCATGATGGCTATCGCACTGGCTTCATCGAGGCTGGCTTTTTGCTCATCGCTCAGTTGGCGGTAGGTCGTACCGCGTTTATTCACCAACGCTTCCCAGCCAAGTTCAGCAACGAAGGTGCGCAGCAGCGATGCGTCTAAGCCATCCTTGCGATAATCGTGATACTGATAGTCGATGCCTTGGTTATCTAACCATTTCAGCGCTTTTTTTAGGGTGTCGCAGTTTTTAATGCCAAATACAGTTGTCATGATTTTTTAGGTCGTGTTTTTGCGTGATTAAAGAGTGACACTGGTTGAGAGTGAACGCAATACCTAGCGCGGGATCGATGTGCTGATGAATAGCAAGGTAGAGATCTCGCGCAGAGTGTGAATTCTCCCGCTAAATAGGTCTGCAGCACGTCGATTTGATGGCGTTTTGATCGAACGCAAAACCTCCTATTACCCGACATGAATAATGGGATTAATCAGAACTTTCGGAGGTTCGTATGGAACTAAATCCTGTGTTTGCACGGCGCTTGTATCTCGCCGCGCTTGTTGAAGAAATGGAACGTCCTAATGTACCGCGCTTAATTGAAGCGACGGGCTGGCCACGTCGCACTATTCAAGATGTCTTAAAGTCATTATCGGGCTTGGGAATCGACATGACCTTTATCCAAGATGGCAAGCGCCATAATGATGGCTATTACCAGCTAAAAGACTGGGGGCCCTTCCGCCGTGATTGGGTTGAAGATAAGAAGCGCGATATTCGTTCTTATATCAACTAAGGCGACGGTGTAATGAGTTTGCTATCGCGTAACGCCTGACGAATTGCGTCAGCGCGTCGTCGATTGGCACCAAAATCATAGTAGCCAATACGAGATGCGGAGCGCAGCGTCAGCTCTGTGCCGTGCACTGATATCTCTACGTCGTCGACAAAGCGCAGCACTGGGGTCGTGAAGGTGAAGTGGGCATAGCTATCTTGTTGTGAGATAAGCGTCGCGCCTGACAAACTGGCAATGGTGTTGACGATATCGTCAAACCGGACAGACTCACTGGTCAGGGTGAAAGGTGATAATGCAAACTTGGGTCGAGTATCCTTGCTTGATACGCAGTTAGGGCTGTCTTCGCAGGCGGTAACCGGCGGCTGTTTCATTATCTTGTCTCCTGTCGAGCACCCTGTAAGCGTCAATGCCACGAGTAACCCCAATGTCAGTGTTCGTATCATTATCCCACCCATAGGTAACTAATAAAGCCAATCCAACTGATCACCAATAATAGCCAAGGTAGACGGCTATCGCTGCGATCGCGCGCAGATGTTGTCGGTTGTGGCGGTGCGCTAGCAGTGACAGTGTCGGTATGCTCACTCGCTTGTTTTTGTTTTTTCTTCCGAGCTTTGTCGTGTGCGCGCGCTTTGGCTTTTTGCTCTTTCTTATATTGCGCAATACCTTTCTCGATGCCTTGGGCAATCAGTTTGGTTTGGGCTTTGGTTTGTCCTGGTTTTTGTGTCGCTTTGGCTACACGCATGGCTTCTTGCTGTGTTTCAGGCGAGACAGCGGCTGCTTGTTTCCCCATGTTTGCTCCGTACTGCGGATGATATATCAGGTGAATAGAGTAACAAATTCTCATCGGGATCTTGCAGTTTTTCGGTGTGCGCGTCATGTTGGTCAATAGCGCAATAATATTGGCATACACATGGATACACTTCACCATTATGACGAGAAGGGCTTTTTAAAAGCGCCCGTGACTTATCTGATCTGTCTTATTTTATTAAGCCGTGCATGGTGGCTACTCGCGATGGCAGGGGTCAGTCGACAGCAAGGCAGTGAATTGCTGGCACTATTTTATCCAGACAAACCTGCCCTGTACGCCAGTTTGGCGGTGGGCGTGTTGCCTCTCATACTTCTGTTGTTGGTTGGCAATTGTCACCGTGCACCTTGGTGGGCTCAGCGCCTTTGGCATTGGGGCTATGCCTTAATTTGGCCGGTCTGGTGCTGGGAAGGAGCGCATGTGCTTAGGACATTAATGGCCACTGACGGGCAGTTTGATTGGTTGATTGCATGCCACGGACTATGGGTGGTGTGGGGGAGCTTGTATTGGTTAAGAAGCCGACGGGTGAAACGTTTTTTTTACCAGTTTATCCGTGGCTTACATTTAAGCGCCACAGACAACAATAAGTACAAAGGAGAAGTAACATGACACAGGCACAGTCCGCGATTGTCCCTGATGGTGGACCCTATGCATTGTATGTGATGCTTAAGGTCACTGATGATGCCGCCTTGGTGCTACAGCAATGTCAGCGGTTGGCTGAGATTGCCAAGCAAACGCAAGAGGTCTTTGGTGATGCTCAGATGGGTGTGGCGGTCGGGTTTAGCCCTGCTTTTTGTCGTGCCCACGGGTTAGCCTATCCGGAGGACGTGACAGACTTTCGTCTCCGAGAGAGTCGCAAACATCGGGCGCCTAAGACTGACTGTGATGTTTTTATTCATCTTCATGGTTTGCGGCACGATTTGAATTTCTATGTTTTTCAGCAATGGTTAACCCCCATTAAGAAAGTCGTGGATGTGGTGGATGAAACAGCCGGGTTCCGCTATCTCGATGCGCGTGATATGACAGGCTTTATCGATGGCACGGAAAATCCGCAAGGTCTTGCGCGTGAAGCGGTTGCAGTGATCCCAGACGGACCGTTTACTGGGGGCAGTGTGGCTTTGGTCCAACGCTATGTCCATGACCTACCGGCTTGGGAGCGGTTACAGCAAGCGGCACAAGAAAAGGTGATTGGACGCACCAAGCCTGACTCCATCGAACTTGAGGACATGCCGGATACATCCCACGTTGGGCGTGTGGACATCAAAGAAAACGGGGTCGGCCTGAAAATTCTTCGTCAGAGCCTGCCATACGGCAGTGTCAGTGGAGAGCATGGGCTATTGTTCCTTGCCTATTGCCAACAGCAACATCCGTTGGATGTGATGTTAGATAGCATGTTTGGTGAACGAGATGGCAAAACTGACATGATGTTAAGCTTTACCCAAGCGGTGACCGGCGCCATCATGTTTATGCCTTCACAGACCACGTTAGCGCAATATGTGGAGCGTCTTAGCCAACCCGGTGTTGCATAACGGGCAATAAAAAACGCAGCCCGAAGGCTGCGTTTTCTTATCGTCGACCAAGTTTGAATTACTTGGTCACACGTAGTACAGGTGTTTCACCCACAGTGACGGCACCAGAAAGCTTGGTTAGCTCTTTGATCTCGTCCATGTTAGAGATAACAACCGGTGTTAGCGTTGATTTAGCTTTTTCTTCCAGCATGCCCAAGTCAAACTCGATCACGGTGTCGCCCGCTTTCACTGTTTGGCCTTCTTCTGCAATACGCTTAAAGCCTTCGCCTTTCAGCTCAACGGTATCAATACCGAAGTGAACGAAAAGCTCAACGCCATCTTCAGACTCGATAGAGAAAGCGTGGTTGGTTTCGAAAATCTTACCGATAGTACCGTTTACAGGTGCTACCATTTTGTCGCCTGAAGGCTTGATTGCAATGCCATCACCGACGATTTTCTCAGCAAACACAACATCAGGCACGTCTTCAATGTTGACGATCTCACCCGATAATGGGGCGATAATTTCAATAGCACTTGCGTCGTTGCTGTCTTCTGACACCAACTTCTTCAGTTTGTCGAACAGACCCATAGTGTTGCTCCTAAGCAGTAATTCTTTGCTGATTGTATATTAGCAGACGGTTTTTTCCGCAATAAATTTTTCGACATAGGCTTCGATTTCTGCCGCAGTTGGCAGATTGAGGGCTGTGTCGGCCATCGCTTTCACATCAGCAAAGTTGGCATTACGGATAATCTTCTTGATGCGAGGGATAGAGATGGCACTCATACTGAACTCATCCAGGCCCATACCCATCAATAGTAACGTTGCTTTCTCATCCCCTGCAAGTTCTCCGCACATTCCGGTCCATTTACCTTCGGCATGTGAGGCATCAATCACTTGCTTGATAACCGTCAATACCGCAGGTGACAGCGGATTGTACAGGTGAGAAATCAGTTCGTTGCCACGGTCGACAGCCAGGGTGTACTGGGTCAAATCGTTGGTTCCGATGCTGAAGAAGTCAACTTCTTTAGCAAGGTGATGAGCAATGGCGGCAGCCGCCGGTGTTTCTACCATCACACCGATTTCTAGTGACTCATCAAAGGCTAGGTCTTCTTCACGCAGCTCAGCTTTGTAGGTCTCTAGCGCGGTTTTCAGCTCACGGATTTCTTCAACAGAGATGATCATTGGGAACATCACGCGGACTTTACCGTGTGCAGATGCACGCAAAATAGCACGGAGTTGGTCACGCAGAATTTCACGACGATCCAAGCTGATACGCACTGCACGCCAACCCAAGAATGGGTTCATTTCGTCAGGCAGATCCATGTATGGCAGGTCTTTATCGCCACCAATGTCCATGGTACGGATGATCACTGGATGACCATCAACCGCCTCAGCGACCGCTTTGTACGCTTGATACTGTTCTTCTTCGGTAGGTAGTGAATCACGGTCCATAAATAGGAACTCGGTACGGTAAAGACCGACACCTTCACCACCGTTACGGTTGACACCGTCACAGTCTTTTACGGTACCTACGTTACCGCAGACTTCAACTTGATGACCGTCCAGCGTAATGGCAGGCAAATCTTTCAATTTTGCCAGCTCAGCTTTTTCTGCTTGGTACTGATCGCGAATGGCTTTAAATTTCGCCAACTCGTCTTCAGATGGGTTCACAACAATCTTGTTGTTTACGGCATCCAGTACCAGCATGTCGCCATTTTTAATTTTCGCAGTCGCATCGTTAGTACCCACCACGGCTGGAAGCTCAAGTGAGCGTGCCATAATCGAGGTGTGAGACGTACGTCCGCCAATGTCTGTGATAAAGCCCAGCACATAGTTCAGGTCGATTTGCGCCGTTTCAGAAGGCGTTAAATCGTTGGCGACCAAGATCACTTGCTCGTTAATTGCACTGAGAGACACCATGTTGATGCCTAGCGCGTTTTTCACAAAGCGTGAGCCAATGTCACGAATGTCTGCGGCGCGCTCTTTCAGATAATCGTCGTCGAGTGACTCAAGCGTCACCGCTTGTTCTTCAATCACGCTGTAGATAGCGTGGTCGGCGGTTGCTAGGTTTGACTTGATGAAGCTGACAATTTCTTCTTCCAGCTCTTCATCTTCTAGCAGCATGATGTGACCTTCGAAGATGGCTTCTTTCTCTTCGCCGAAGGTTTCCCTTGCTTTGTCTTTGATCGCTTCAAGTTGCGTCTTAGACTTTTCGCGAGCATCCAATACGCGCTGAATTTCTTGATCGACTTGAGACGCGGCAATCTTGTTTTTATTGATTACAACGTCTTCTTCTTGCAGCAGCAGTGCTTTACCGAAAGCAATACCAGGTGATGCCAGGATGCCTGAAATCATAGCTTTACCTTACGTTTACCAAACTTAAAACCGATAGAAAAAGAGCCGGATTACTCCAGCTCGCCCATCAGTTTTACTAGGTGCTCAACAGCTTCTTGTGCTTGCGCACCTTCAGCAGAGATAGTCACCATGGTGCCTTTGGTCAAGCCAAGGGTTTGAAGTTTGAACAGGCTTTTTGCGCTCGCGCTTTTACCGTTAGACTCAACAGTGATGTCAGCATCATAGGCTTTCGCATCTTTTACGAACTGCGCTGCTGGACGAGTGTGTAGGCCGTTTTCTGCAGTAATTTCAACTTGCTTCTTATACATGATTCACCCCGTATCTC